>DAOSMQ010000526.1:0-2177 GCA_035372725.1 Promineifilum sp. (SeqCode) | reverse complement strand
GGCCCGCCCGCCCAGCAGGCGGTTGGTCAGCCGCTCCAGGTCGGGCAGCCCCTTTAGCGCCCCGCGCAACTCGGCCCGCAACAGGCCATCGGCCACCAACGTTTCCACCTGATCAAGGCGCGCGTTCAGCGGGCCGACGCTAAGCAACGGCCGCGTCAGACGTTGGCGCAGCAGGCGCGCGCCCATCGGCGTGACGGTCTTGTTGAGGACGTACAGCAGCGTGCCCTCGCGCGCGCCGCTGAGCGACTCGGTTAGCTCCAGGTTGCGCCGCGTAGCCTCCGATAGAGCCATGTACCCGGCTGTCGAATAGGTGGTCAGGCGCTGCATCTGGCCCACGCGGCCGCGCTGGGTCTCCTGCAAGTAGTGGAGCACAGCCCCGGCGGCGCGCGTCGCCAACGGCTTGCCTTCGCAGCCAAAGGCGTCGAGCGTGGCCACGCCGAAATGGCGCAGCAACGTCTGGCGGGCATGGCCCAGTTCGAACCGCCAGGCCGGCAACGGGCTGATGGTCTTAATGGCCGGGTGGGTGAACTCCGCACCCTCCGGCAGGAGCAACTCGACCGGAGCCAGACGGGCCAGTTCCTCCATCAGTTCGTTCCGCCCGGACAGATGCGCCGTGGCGAACTCACCCGTGGTGATGTCGGCATAGGCCAGGCCCGCGCGGCCGTCGTCGAACACGGCCGCGGCCAGGTAGTTGTTGCGGCCAGCCTCTAGCATCCCGGGTTCAACGACCGTTCCGGCGGTGAAGACGCGGGTCACCTCGCGCGGCATGACGCCATTGATCAGGTCGGTGCTCATCTGCTCGCACAGGGCGACCTTATAGCCCTTGGCGATCAGCCGGGCGATGTAGTTCTCGACCGAGTGGTGGGGCACACCGGCCATGGGGATGCGACCGCTCTTGCCCTGCGTCCGGCTGGTCAGGATCAAGTCGAGTTCGCGGGCCACGACGGCGGCATCGTCGTCGAATGTCTCGTAGAAGTCGCCCAGGCGGAAGAAGACGATGGCGTCGGGGTATTGCGCCTTGACGTCGAGGTACTGCTGGCGGCTGGGGGTGACGGTTTCGGCCGGCATGGCGTGGCGATGGCGCTAGACGGACAGCCCGTAGACATCGTGAAGCGTTTGCCGCACGGCCGCCCAGGTTGGCGCAACCGGCGGCAGCACCGGCGCGGGCAACCCCTGGTCCTTCAGACCGGTAGAGGTCATCAGGCAGACAACAGGCCCATCGAAAGTCATCGCCCGCGCGGCCTGGCGCAGCCCGGCCAGCGCCGCCGCGCCGGATAGCTCCGCCCACAGGCCCGCGCGACCCAGCGCTGTCTGCGCCATCAGCATCTCCTCATCGGTGACGGCCAGAGCGTCGCCCTCGCTCTCGCGCACGGCCAGGACGCCGCGGTAGCCATTGGCAGGGACGACAATGCTATAGGCCGCCGTGGGCGCTTCCTCAATCTGCACGACCGGTCGCCCCTGGGCCAGGGCGACACGCAAGGGCGCGCCCGCGGCCGGCTCACAGGCAAACAACTGTGGCGCGGGGCCGCGCCGGCCCACCTGGGCCAGTTCCCGGAAGCCCATCCAGACGCCATAGAGCAACTCGGCGTAGGCCGTGGGCACAAAGACGGCCGCCGGCATCCGGTCGCCCAATTGCCGGTACAGCTCGTAAGCAATGGTCTTGTAGCCCTCTGGGCCGAAGGGGTGGCCAGTGTGGGTGGCGGTGATGCTGCTGACAGGGTGGAAGCCGGCGCGGTGAACGAGTTCGGCCATCAGCACGCGCCGCAACGGCCGCGGCAGCGGCACGACCGCCGCGCCATAGGCCAAAACCATGCGTACCAGGTGCGGCTCGGTGCCCTCGGTGATGAACAAGACACAAGGCAACCCGGCCCGCGCGGCGTAGGCGGCGGCGGCCGCGCCGTGGTTGCCCGACGAGGCCACGGTGATGCCCGGCGCGCCGCTGAGCACGGCGGCACTGACCGTGCAAAGGTTCAGGCGGTCTTTGTGGCTACCGGTGGGGTTGCGGCTCTCATCCTTGACATACAGCTCACCGTCGAAGCCGGCCCACTCGGCCAGGCGCGGCGCGGCCACCAGGGGCGTGCCGCCCTCGCCCATCGACAGCCCCGGCGCTAGAGGCGGCAGCAGTTCTGCCCAGCGGCGAATGCCGGGGTAGGGATCGCGGTCGAAGAAATCGGCTG
>DAOSMQ010000525.1:0-2178 GCA_035372725.1 Promineifilum sp. (SeqCode) | reverse complement strand
GGGGTGTCGTCGTAGGCATAGGCGCGCTCGGCGTCTGGCACGAAGTGCTCGCGCGGGACGAGACGCATGGCCTGCAGCACGGCGTCGTCGTCGATGCCTCGTCCGGCAATCTGCTCGGCCACCATCCGCTCCCGCGCCGCGGCAAAGCGCGCATCCTCTTCCATAGAGGGAATCTAACGCAAAGTTGTTGGTGTGCAATGGAACGTGGCGCGATTCTCCCGAATCGCCTGCGCCGCGATTCGGGAGAATCGCGCCACGGGGCGGCCGGTTTTGCGTCATGGCGACTTTGGGCTAATCTCTGGGCAGCGGAATTACTGGAAGGCCCTCATGACCGGATTACTGTGGCAGATCTTTAACGTCATCAAGGAAACGCTGAACCGGACGATCAAATTCCCGGAGTTGCTGCTGACCCTGCTGGGCCTTAGCGCCACCAAGAGGCTGCGCCTGCGCGTGGTCATTCTACGCGACGAGCGCGGCCTGCCCCTGGCCAGCAACGAGGAGGCCCAGCCGGCCTATGAGGAGGCCCGCCGCATCTTCGCCCGCATGGCCGGCGTGTCGGTCGAGCCGGCCGGCTGGCGCGTCGTCACCGCGCCCCATGCCGCGCCGAAAGCGGCCCTCGACGTGCGCTGCACCGACGGCGCCTGGCAGGATGACCTGGGCGCGGCCGGCGGCTTCTTCCGCAGCCTGATGGCCAAGACGACCAGCGGCACGCTCATCGGCTACGGCCAACCCCTGACCGTCTTCATCGTCCGCAGCATGTCCACCCACAACGGCTGTTCGCTGGGCGCGGCGACCGACTACGTGACCGTCGAGGCCAAAACACTGCGCGCCACCCGCCGCCTGCTGGCCCACGAGGTTGCCCACGCCTGCGGCCTGTGGCATTCCAAGAACCCGGCCAACCTCATGGCCCCGCGCGGCCCCGGCGAGGAACTGGCCCACTGGCAAGCCGCCATTCTGCGCACGTCGCGCCATGTCACCTTCTTTTAGACCGCCGACCGCCGCCGACTGACCTACTGCTTCCTCATCCCTTATCCTTCATCCCTCACCATGTCCCCCTACGGCTCCCAATCCATGATCGCCCCTCTTCAGTCGGTGCTGGTCCGCCGGCCAGACGAGGCCTTTGGCGCGGCCGACCCCGCCCGCTGGCACTACACCGCGACTCCCGATTTGCTGCTGGCCCGCCAGGAGCACGATGCCTTCGTCAACACCCTGCTCGCCCACGGCGTGGAGGTGGCCTACCACGACGCGCCGCTGCCCGACCACGCCGACGCCCTTTTCGTCCACGACCCGGCGCTGATCACCGACCGCGGGGCCATCCTCCTGCGCATGGGCAAGCCGCAGCGCGCCGGCGAGGAGGAGGCCATGGCCGTCACGCTGGCGCAGTTGGGTGTGCCTATCCATTACCGGCTCCACGGCGCGGCCACGGCCGAGGGCGGCGACCTGCTGTGGCTCGACGAGCGGACGCTGTGCGTTGGCCTGGGCTTCCGCACCAACGCCGCCGGCTTCGACCAGCTGGCCGAGGCGCTGGCCGGGTCGGGCGTGGCCCTCGTCCCCGTGCAGCTGCCCTATTTCGAGGGGCCAGAGGCGTGCCTGCACCTGATGTCGCTCATCAGCCTGGTCGATGTCGATCTGGCCGTGGTCTACCGGCCGTTGCTGCCCGTGCCCTTCTATCAACTGCTGGAATCGCGCGGCGTCCGGCTCATCGACGTGGCCGATGAGGAGTTCGCCACAATGGGCACGAACGTGCTGGCCCTGGCCCCGCGCGAGTGCATCCTGCTCGACCACAACATCCACACGGCGCGCGCGCTGGAGGCGGCCGGCTGCCGCGTCTACCCCTACCGCGGCGACGAGATGTCGTTGAAGGCCGAGGGCGGGCCAACCTGCCTGACGCGGCCGATCCTGCGGGGCTGATCCAGCCTTCCCCGCGCCACCCGCCCAGCCGCTCGCCCGGCGAGTTGAAAAGATACGATAATGGCCAACTCGCAGCCACGACCGCAAGAAACATGGGACGACGGCGCGGCCTACGAGCAGTACGTCGGCCGCTGGAGCCGCCGCGTGGCCGCGCCGTTCGTGCAGCAGTTGGCCGTGCCCGCCGGGGCGCGCTGGCTGGATGTCGGCTCCGGCAGCGGAGCGCTGAGCGAGGCGGTCTTGGCCGCCGCCGGTCCGGCTGAGCTGCTG
>DAOSMQ010000524.1:0-2179 GCA_035372725.1 Promineifilum sp. (SeqCode) | reverse complement strand
CGCGCAGCAGGTCACGGACGTTCCAGTTGACGATGAGGATGGAGAGCATGGTGGGCAATGATCGGTAGGTCAGTAGGTTGGTGACAGACGCGGGAAGAGACGATGGGCATTGGCGGTGGTGGCCTGGGCGATGGCGTCATAGGGCAGGCCACGCACGTCGGCCAGGCGCTCGGCCACGAAGCGGACGTAGGCGGGTTCGTTGCGGCGGCCGCGGTAAGGCTCGGGCGTCAGGTAGGGCGCGTCGGTCTCCACCACAATGCGGTCAAGCGGCACGGCGGCGGCGATGGCCCGCAGGTCGTCGGCTTTCTTGAAGGTCAATGGCCCGGTGAAGCCAAGAGCGTAGCCCAGCGCCAGCGCGGCCGCGGCCATTTCCGCGCCGGCGGAGAAGGAGTGCAGCACGCCGGGCGGGGTGTTGTCGGGCCGCGGTCGCCGCTGCGCCGCCGCCGTTAGCTGGGCCAGCACATCGGCGCTGGCGTCGCGGTTGTGGAGGATGACCGGCAGGCCCAGCTCGGCGGCCAGGTCGAGTTGCGCCGCCAGGGCGTGGTGCTGCGTGGCCGGCGGCGTCTTGTCCCAGTAATAGTCCAGGCCAATCTCGCCGATGGCGACGACCTTCTCGTGCCCGGCCAGGCCGCGCAAGTCGTCGATCCACTCATCGCGCCAGCCGGCGGCCGAGTTGGGGTGGACGCCGACCGCGGCATAGATGCCGGGGAAGCGCCCAGCCAGGGCCAGCACGGCCGGCGCGTTGTCCAGGTCGAGCGCAGGCACGATGATCGTCGTCACCCCGGCTTCGGCCGCCCGGGCCACGACGGCTTCAATATCCTCTTTCAAGGAAACGAAGTCGAGATGGCAGTGAGTGTCAACCAGCGCCGGCCGGCCGTCGCTCACGTTATCCCTCCCCCGCGGCCTCGCCCATCAGCCGGGCCATGAAGTCGTCGGGAACCTGCACGGTGACGACTTCGCCGCGGACGCACAGTTCGTCATGGGCATACAACTCCACGGCGACAATGACCTTGCGCCCCTTGATCTCCGTGACCCGGCCGCGCAACTCCAGCGGCCGGTCGATGGGCGTCGGCTTGAGGTAGTCGACGTGCAGCGAGGCCGTCAGGAAACGCAGGGGTGGGTCGCTGTCCATCGGCCGGCCCTGGTCGCGGTAGGCCGCGGCGGCGGCCGTGCCCGTACCGTGGCAGTCAATGAGCGAGGCCAGCAGTCCGCCATAGACGTAGCCAGGCACGGCGGTGTGGTAGGGGCGCGGCTGGTAGTGGCAGACCGTCTCTTCGCCGTCCCAATAGCTCTTGATCTGCAAGCCATGCTCGTTGAGCCGGCCGCAGCCGTAACAGTAGCTTACTTCGTCGGGGTAATAGTCCTGGAAGGCTTTTGACATGGTAGCTGGTTAGCGCAGGCCGGCGATGCGTAGGCCGTCTTGGAGGATATCCTGAACCTTGTCGGCGTGGGTTGTCTCGCAGTAGACGCGGATGATCGGCTCGGTGCCGCTGAAGCGGATGAGCAGCCAGCCGCCATCCTCCATGTGGAACTGGAAGCCGTCGAGAGTGCTGATGTCGGTCACCTTCAGGCCGGCGATACGCTCCGGGCGGGCGGCCTGGACACGGGCCTGCACCTCGTCACGCCGCGCCGTCTCGAAAGCGGTGTCGATGCGGTCGTAGTAGTGCGGGCCGACCTTCTCAAACAGCCAGTCGAGCAACTCCGACGGCCGCTTGCCCGTCTGCACCATCATATCCAGCAGGTAAAGGCCGGCCAGGATGCCATCGCGGTCGGGCGCGTGACCACGGAAAGCATAGCCGCCGCTCTCCTCGCCGCCGAGCATGGCGTCCACTTCCTTCATCTTTGGAGCAATGTATTTGAAGCCCACGCCCGTCTCATAGATAGGCACGTTGTAGAGCGCGCCGAGCTTATTGAGCATCTTTGTCGTCGAGATGGTCTTGACGATGGGGCCGCGCTCGCCGCGCACTTCCAGGAAGTAGTAGCCCAGCAGGCCGTAGACGCGCAGTTGGTCGATGAAGTGGCCGTTCTCGTCGCCCAGGCCGACGCGGTCGGCGTCGCCGTCGGTGATGAGGGCCACGTCGGCCCCCAGGCGGCCAACGTAGCTCAGCCCGTCATCGACGTTGGGCGGAATAGGCTCCGGCCGCAGCATCTTGGGGAAGATGGGGTTGCGCTCGTTGTG
>DAOSMQ010000523.1:0-2185 GCA_035372725.1 Promineifilum sp. (SeqCode) | reverse complement strand
GCCGGGCATCAGGTCGGCCGCGGCCAGCAGCGTCGGGAAGCCGGGGCACAGCTCGGCGGCCACCTCGACCGGCGTGGCCGCGGAAGTCTCGGCCGACAGCGCTGCCGCCACGGCCACATACCGGCCGGTGTGGCGCGTGCGGGCGCGCAGCCAGACCGCATCGCCGCCGGCCTTGCCCTCGTCCTCCAGCCGCAGGTGGAGCAAGTCCTGATTGGCCACGTGGCCGTCGATGCCGGCGCGGACGGCGACGGCGCAGGGGTGGGAGACGGCCGTAACCAGCAGGCGAAGGGCGGCCACGTGGGCGCGCGGGTAGGCGATGAAGCGCTCGAAGTGGAGATCGACCGTCTTGCCGTTGGGCGCTTGCCAGAGCACATCGCGGCGCAAGACGCCGGCGCGCAAGTCGGCATAGCGCCGGAAGCTGAGCACGCGCCCCTGGTCCATGCGGAAGGCGTCGCCGTCGATAGTGACGTTCAGCCGCAGCCAGTTGGGCAGATTGACCAGCTCGGTGAAGACAATGGGCGTGTCGTCCCACAGGCCGTGGGCCATGGTCAGGGCCGACTCGCCGGGGTAGCCCTCCTCAAAAGTGCCCCGCGTAGCGAACGTGCCGTTGCCCAGAGTGAAGATGGTCTCGGCATGGTGCTGCGTGGCCGGGTCGAAGGTGCTTTCGACGACGTGGCGCGTCGGGTCGAAGGCGACGGCCGCGGCCAGTTCGTCGAGGCCCACGTCGCGCAGGTCGTCG
The DNA here is from genome assembly GCA_035372725.1 of Promineifilum sp. (SeqCode). Taxonomy (GTDB): domain Bacteria; phylum Chloroflexota; class Anaerolineae; order Promineifilales; family Promineifilaceae; genus Promineifilum. Next base: position 1,446 of record DAOSMQ010000523.1, on the reverse strand, counting down.
CGGCGGGTGACGCGGCTGTGGCGCAGCAGCCCGGCGAAGCGCTCGGCCGGGCCGAGGGCCAGCACGGGCATGCCCGCGGCCAGCCCGGCGACGACGCCCGCGGCGGCGTCCTCGACCACCAGGCAGTCGGCCGCGGGCAGCCCCAGAGCCGCGGCGGCATAGCGGAACAAGTCAGGGTGGGGCTTGTTGCGCTCGACGCTGTAGCCGTCGGCCACGGCCGCCAGCCGCCCGGCAATGCCCAGCCGCTCCAGCACCGGCCGGGCGTTCCTGCTGGCCGAGGCGATGGCGTAGGGAATGGCGGCAGCGTCGAGGGCGTCCAGCAGGGCGGCCACGCCGGGTAAGAGGTCGTCCGGGCCGATACGGTCGAGGGCCTGTTCGTAATAGCGCTGCTTGCGGGCCATCATCGCCTGCATGCGCTCTTCGCTCTCCGGCCGGCCGCCCAGCACCACCAGCAGCGACTCGCGCCGGGTGACGCCGCGGCAGCGCTCGTTGGCTTCGCGGCCGAAGGGCAGCCCCTCCTCGTCGGCCAGCCGTTGCCAGGCCAGGTAGTGGTATTCGGCCGTGTCGGTGATGACGCCGTCGAGGTCAAAGATGAGGGCGCGCGGCAAAGCCAGCGCGTCGGGCCGGTCGGCGGTGGTCATGGCTGGCTCGATCTCCGGATGACGAGTTCCGGGGCCAGCATGACGCCCGCGGGCGTGGCCGGCTCAGCGCCCATTTGGCCCAGCAGCAGCGCCACCAGGCGTTGGCCCACTTCGGCAATGGGCTGGCGCACGGAGGTCAGGGGCGGGTGCAAGAACTGGGCCAGACTGCTGTCGTCGTAGCCGGTCACGGCCAGGTCGCGGCCGACGTGTAGCCCGGCAGCAGCGGCGGCGTTCATGACGCCGACGGCGATGATGTCACTGACACAGGCTACGGCCGTGGGGCGATGCTCGGCCGGCAGCGTCAGCCAGTGGGACAGCCCGGCCACGCCTGTCTGGATTGAGTTCTCGCCGCGGAAGAGCCACGCCGGATCGGGTTCGATGCCGGCGGCGCGCAGGCCGGCCAGGTAGCCGCTCTCGCGGTGGGAGCCGGCCTTGGAGCCGGCGGGCCAGGTGATCAGGCCGATGCGTTCGTGCCCGCCGGCGACGAGATGGCCCACGACCTGGGCGATGCCGTCGCCGCCATCGACATCGACCCAGGCGAAGCGCCACTCGTCGTTGGCCCGGCCGAAGCTGGCGAAGGGGATGCCGCGGTCGATCAGACAGGCGATGCGCGGGTCGTTGTCGTTGGTGTTGGCGACCAGGAAGCCACTGACCTGACCGCGGCGGTAGAGGTCTTCGTAGACAGCCGTGTCGGTGCGCGTGCCGGCGACGAAGGTCAGCAGGTGGTAACCGGTCGCCTCCAGGCTGAGAATAGCCGAATAGAGAAACTGGTCGAGCACGGGGTGGGAGGCCACGCCGGCGGGGT
>DAOSMQ010000522.1:0-2195 GCA_035372725.1 Promineifilum sp. (SeqCode) | reverse complement strand
ACGGGCGACGTTCACGACGTGGCTGCAAGGCACTCGGGCGCTGTCCTGGGCCGATGGCGAGTTCGTCATCGGCGTGCGCAGCGACTTCGCCAAGGACTGGCTGGAGAACCGTCTCTACGACCTCATCGCGCGCGTCCTGGCCGGCGTCACCGGCCGGCCGACGCGGGTGCGCTTCGCCGTCTGGTCCGATGACATCATCGCTCCCAAGACGGCGCTGGCCAATGGCGCCGGCCGCGCGGAGGTCGTGCCCGTGAGCGCCAACGGCGGTTACAAAAACGGCGCGACCATCCAGGCCAACGGCGCGGATGAAGAGAACAACCAGCTCAACCAGCGCTATTCCTTCCCGGCCTTCGTCGTCGGCCCCAACAACCGGCTGGCCCACGCCGCAGCTCTGTCTGTGGCCGAAAGCCCCGGCAAGACCTATAACCCGTTGTTTATCTACGGCGGCGTCGGCCTCGGCAAGACCCACCTGCTCCACGCCATCGGCCAGCGCTGCCGGCAGGATGGCCACCGCGTGCGCTACATATCGGCCGAGACCTTCACCAACGACCTGGTTATGGCCATCCGCACCAAGCAGACGCCAGAGTTTCGCGAACGCTATCGCACCGTCGATGTCCTGCTCATCGACGACATCCAGTTCATCGCCGGCAAGGAAGGCACCCAGGACGAGTTCTTCCACACCTTCAACGATCTGCACAGCCACGGCAAGCAGGTGGTCATCTCCAGCGACCGGCCGCCGAAAGCGTTGGCCACGCTGGAGGAGCGTCTGCTGTCGCGCTTCGAGTGGGGGCTGACGGCCGACATCCAGCCGCCGGAAGAAGAGACGCGCCGCGCCATCTTGCTGGCCAAGGCCGACGAACTGGGCTGCCCTGTGCCCGCGGCCGTCATCGAATTCATCGCCCATCAGGTGCGCCAGAATATCCGCGAGCTGGAAGGGGCGCTCAACAAGGTCATCGCTTATGCCCAACTGACCGGCGCGCCCATCGACCAGACGCTGGTCGATCGCGCCCTGGCTGACACCCTGCGCCGCGCCGAGCGGGTCACCATCGACCAGGTCCTTGACGCTATCGTGCGTTACTACAGCGTCACGCATGAGGCGCTGTCCAGCAGCAGCCGTAAGAGCACCATCGCCTACCCGCGGCAGGTGGCCATGTACCTGGCGCGCACGGAGACCGAAGCCTCCCTGCCCCAGATCGGCCTGGCCCTGGGCAACCGCGACCACACGACCATCATGCACGGTTGCGAGAAAATCTCCGGGTTGATCGACCTCGACCCGCAACTGCGCCGCGACGTGTTGGAGATCAAGGCCATGCTCTATGCGCAGGCCCCGGTGATCACCCACTAGACGCTGTGTGAAAAGGTGAGCCGGCCGGGGGCCAGTGGCCGCCGGCGCTGGTGGGGGCGCATCCTTCAGGGGATGCGCCCCTTGCCTTGGGGATCAGTGGCGGAAGTGGCGTGCGCCGGTGAATACCAGCGCCAGGCCCAGCCGGTCGGCCGCGGCAATCACTTCATCGTCGCGCACGGAGCCGCCCGGCTCCACAGCGGCCGTCACCCCGGCCGCGCCGGCCACTTCTAGCCCGTCGGCAAACGGGAAGAAGGCGTCGGAGGCCAACACCGCGCCGCGCGCGCGCCCGCCCGCCTTGCCCACGGCCAGCCGCACCGCGTCTACCCGGCTGGGCAGCCCCCCACCGATGCCCACGACCGCCGCCGCCGCGCCCTCGGCCCGCGCCAGGACGATGGCGTTCGACTTGACGTGCTGGCAGGCCAGCCAGGCGAAGCGCAGGGCCGCCATTTCCTCATCCGTGGGCGCGCGCCGGCTGACAACGCGCCAGACGACGTTGGGCGGGTCGCCCCTGTCGCCCGTTTGGGCCAGCAGCCCGCCGCGGATGGCGCGCCACTCCAGCGCCGCGCCGCCGGCTCTCTCCAGCGCCCCTCCGCGGGCCACCAGACGACAGTTCTTCTTGTGGGCGGCGAACCAGGCCAGGGCTTCCTCGTCGAAGGCCGGGGCGATGACGGCCTCGACGAACAGCTCGGCCGCCGCCAGCGCGGCAACGAAGTCCGCGCCTACCGGCTGGTTGGCGGCGATGACCCCACCGAAGGCAGACACCGGGTCGGCGGCGATGGCCGCGGGCAGCGCCGCGGCGACGCTGTCGGCCTGGGCCAGCCCGCAGGGGGACAAGTGTTTGACGATGACC
>DAOSMQ010000521.1:0-2204 GCA_035372725.1 Promineifilum sp. (SeqCode) | reverse complement strand
GGGCGAGTTGCTCCGGCGAATTGTCGAAGACGGTCACGTTGGCCCCGGCCGCGGCCAGAATTGGCCCCTGCTGCCCGCCGCCGGAGGCCAGACAGAGTACGTCGACCCCGCGCAGGTCGGCCGGAAACCAGTCGCGCGGCGTGGGCTTCTCCTCGGTCAGATAGATAACCCACTCGCCGGCGCGGGCCGCGGCCACCTCGGCCGGCGAGACGGGCAATGTCCAGCGGTCGCCGTCCTGGGCCCACTTGTCCCAGGCGATGCGGTTGTGGGCCAGGATGCTGGCGTGGGGATCGGGATCGGTCATGCTTTGCCTCTTGCAACAGTCGTTACTGTAGTATAAAAGGGCCACCATAAGCTACCAAGAGCGACCGCAAACTGTCCGCGGCCATGTCAGACACGGCCGCCGGCCTAGCGCGAGAAGGCCTGCGCCGCGTCGATCTTACCCTGGGCGACGGCTTCCTCCAGCAGGCCCACGCGCCCGCGCCGCTTGAAGTACAGCGCGGCGTAGTTGCGCTGGATGGGCGCGCCGTCGAACAGGTAGTGGCGCAGCCGCGCCGCGCCCTCGCGCGTGTCCACCAGACCGATGGCGAAGTCAACCAGCCGCGATGTGGCCAGGTCGTCGTGGGCCAGCAGGGCGTGCATCAGCGCGTCCACGTCGTGGGCCGCGCCAGCGCGGCCGAGCGCGGCGAAGTGGTCGTAGCGGTTGATCGGTTGGTGGGTCATCGCGTCTCCTTTCTGGTGCGGCAACCCCTGGCTCCGGCGCGCGGCCAACAAAAAAGGCGCGGGGGTGGCCGCGCCTGTTGGCTTTCCGGTGTCGTTACCTGTCGTGTAAATCAGCAGGCATCGGCCATCCGCCTGACCGCGCGGGGTTTGGGCGAATCGTTCCGACAATCACTGCTGGCCGACAGAATGTATTGCATGGCGGGGATAGTAGCACTGGGGGAGGGGTATGTCAATGGCCGCGCCCACCGTGGCGCGATTCTCCCGAATCGCTCCGCAGCCAGGCGCTGACCTCAAAATAGTGGAAGTGCTTCATCGCCTCGAAAGCAGAGGCGCGATCGTCCTCGACTTCCTCCCAGTGGGCGATTTCCAGCCCGGCCAGCAGGACGCGCAGCGCCTCGGCCGTGTGGAAGCTCATCGTCGGGTTGCTCGCCCAGTCATCGCGGACGCCGAAGAAGTGCGCCGCCAGCCACGCTCCCGGCCGCAACGCCGCGCGAATCTTGTGCCACAGGGCGCCAAACTCCGCCGGCGGGCAGAAGGGCAGGCTTAGCCCGGCGTAGAGCAGGTCGGCCGAGGGCAGGATGACCTCGTCGAAGGCGGCGAGCTGCGTCTGCAAGCGGCTGGCGTCGGACGGACGCGCCCTCTCGGCCACAAGCCGGATGGCCGCGGGCGAGCCATCAATGGCCAGCACGCGCCAGCCCGCGGCCAGGAGCGCCAGCGTCTCCGTGCCGTCGCCACAGCCGAGGTCAATGGCCTGGCCGCGTGGAGCGTTGGGCGCGCTGGCTTCGACCAGCGCCATGAGCCGCCGGAACAGGTCGCGCGGCGCGCGGTCGGCGACTTTCTGATAGTACTCGGCCCACCGGTCGTCTGAGTCCTTGGCAGGCATCGGGTTCCTCGATCGGGTGGTCGTCGCCCGCGCTCACTGGCGAGCGCGGTAGGTTTGGGTTGGCGCATCCAACCGGCTGGCAACTTGTTGTTGCGGCCAATGGCTATCGCCGTCGCACCGGATTCTCTGAATGAGTCTCATGAATCTGGGGTGGGCCTACGATTGCCGTTGCGCGATCTGCTCCTGCGCCCATGGAATGTCGGCATCATTCAGTGGGGGCACAGGGGCTTGAGAGTAGTCGAGGCTCAGGTCATAGCGCGCGCGCTCATAGAGGGCGTGGAAGATGGCCCCCAGATCGACCGCCGGCTCCTCGTCGCCAGGCAGAAGGGGCAGGTCAAAAGTGGGAATGGGGTCGCGCAGGTTGAATGGGTAGAGCAGCGCGCGCGGCCGGGTCGTGGCCCGGCTGACGAGGATGCGATAGTCGCTGTCCACGCGCCGCCCCTGTAGCGGCATCGGCTGTCCGGCGCGCAGGAGGTCTATCTCCACCAGGTTGGTGCGGCTGCCGGTGATCTCGTAGCGTTTCTGGATGTACTCCTCGCGCCCTTTCGCATAGAGCTTGTTGGCCGGGGAAAGGAGTTCCATGACCGTGACGACGCGC
>DAOSMQ010000520.1:0-2206 GCA_035372725.1 Promineifilum sp. (SeqCode) | reverse complement strand
CCCTGCGCGGCGCCAGTACAAAACTAGAAGCTTATTCTAGCGTCTGTCCAACCTCTTACCAAGTCAGGCGGGCGATGATCGGGCAACGTTTGCCCTGCCCAACAACGACGGGCCGTCATCGAGCAGCGTCCGCGCTACCCGCCGACCGATCTCGACGGCGTAGTTGGTGCCCCGGTCCCAGGGGTAGACCTGGCTCATGCTGGCCAGATAGAGGCCCGGGATGGGCGTGCGCAGGTCGGGGATGGCCTTCGAGTGGTTCAGACCGGGCACGGGTTGGGCGTAGCGGGCGCGGAAGAGCCAGCTCTGGCGCACCCAATCGGGCCGGAAGTCAGGGTTAAAGCGATGCAACACGCCGACGAACAGGCGCTCCAGTTCCGCCTGGCTCATCGTGAAGTAGGGATGGTCTGGCGTCACGTAATCGCCGCAATAGAGGATATGGTCGCCGCCGTAGTGGCGGCGATCGATGTAGTTGGTGTGTTCGACCAGGGCCAGGAAGGGCACGCCACCGGCCTTATCGGCCGAAGTGGCCGGGATGTTGAGCCAGTAGGTGTGGCTTTCGGCCATAAGCGAGTGCTTCAGAGCCAGGGTCATCACCACCGCGCCCATGCTCTTCAGGGCCAGAATTTGGCCCAGGTAGTCGCCGGCCAGGTCGGGGGCCAGCCGGGCCAGCAGCGCCGGCGACGTGGTGACGATGCCGGCGTCGTAGCCCTCCGTCTGGCCGCCGGCCCTTATCAGCAGGCCGCCGGCGTCGGACTGGATAGACTCGGCCGGGCAATTCAGGCGGATGTCGCCGCCCAGGCCGCGCACCACCCCGGTCAGCCGGTCGACGAAGGCCTGGAAGCCGCCCTCGAAGTAGCCCAGCCGCGGGCTGCGCACGTGGAGGCGCGCCCACATCCAGGCCATGTTGACTTCCTGATAGTATGGCCCGAACTTGCCAATGAGCATCGGCCGCCACGTCGTCTCGTAAATCTTGTCGCCGTAGGCGCGCCGCAGCCAGCTATCGGCGGTGTGCTTCTCCAATTCGCGCCACGGCTCGGTGAAGCGCAGATAGGCGCTGACGGCCCCAAAGCGGGCGACGTCGATCGGGTTGAAGCCGGGAAAGGTGATCCAGCGCAGGGGCGAATCGAAGGGGACGATGCGATCCTCGTAGATCACAGAGGTCGTCGGCCGCGGGAAAAAGAGTTTGTCGCGAAAGCCGATTTCGTCCAGCAGGCCGATGATGGCCCGGTCGGAGGTGAACAGATGATGGTAGAACTTCTCCAGCGGCCACTCCCAGCGCTCATCGCGGAAGCCGGTGGCCAGGCCGCCGGTCTGGCTGTCGCCCTCCAGCAGGGTAACAGTGTGCCCAGCGCGGAGGAGGTCATAGGCGGCCGACAGGCCGGCAATGCCCGCGCCAACGATGGCGATCTTCATCGCGCCGCCTCCCCCTCCGCCGCTTCATCGAGAGCGCGGCCTTGCTCGACGGCGCGGCCGATATCGGCCCAATGGAGTTGGGTACGGATCATGTAGTAGATGCCCAGCAGGGTGATGGGCAGCCACAGCGCGGCGTGAAGCGTCAGCGTGTAAGCCGTGGCCACCGCCGGATCAACGCCATAGAGCGTCAGCACAGCAATGCCCGGCCCGTCGAATGTGCCGATGTAGCCGGGAGCCGAGGGCAGCGTCGTGGCCAGGTTGACAATGCCATTCATGAGCATCAGGGCAAAGAAGGACACGGTGAAGTCAAAGGCGTGCATAACGAACCAGTACTTGACCGTCTCCAGCAACCAGATGACGACAGAGGTCAGAAAGATCATGATCAGGTTGCGCGGGTCGCGCAGGCTGAGCAGCCCCTCGACAAAGCGCTCGGCGAAGCTCAGCAGCGGCGCGCGCAGCCGCTGGGGAACGAAGCGCCCCACGAGCCATTCCGTCAGGCGCAGGAAGCGCGCCGGCACGACGGCAACGGCCAGGAAAACCAGCAGCGCGCCGAAGAACAGCACGCTGCCCAAAACGACGACAAAGCGGATGCTGTCGCTGGGCAGCGGGGCGAACGGCAGGGCCACGAAGACGAACAGCAGCATCACCAGCCCATCGAAGACGCGCTCGACGACGATGGTCGCCAGACTGCTGCTAACGGCGACGCCCTCGCGCTGGCGCAAAACGACGGCGCGCAATACCTCGCCGGCGCGGAAGGGGTAGACGTTGTTGCCCATGTAGCCGATGACGACGA
>DAOSMQ010000519.1:0-2217 GCA_035372725.1 Promineifilum sp. (SeqCode) | reverse complement strand
GAAGAACGTTGTTGCCTGGTGGCTGGCATGCAGATTCGTAATGCGGGCCGTTCGACCGGGCCTGAAGGCTAGGGGAGAGGGGCCAGGGGAAGAACGTTGTTGCCTGGTGGCTGGCATGCAGATTCGTAATGCGGGCCATTCGACCGGGTCGCCTAGGCTGCTCTGGCCCAAAGGCAACCGGGCTACTCAACTACGGACCAGGGCAAGCGCGCTCTTCCCTGGCCCCTGGCCCCTGGCCCCTGGAACCTCTTCCCTAGCCCCTATCCCCCCTCTTCCCCAGATAGCGCAAAATCCCATCGACCGACATGAACAGCGGGTTGGCGGCCTGGTAGCGGTCGATGGCCGCGGCGGAGAGGTTGGCGGCGCGGGCGCGTTGGCGGTTCCAGGCGATGTAGTCGGCCAGCAGCGCGTCGCGTGCCACCCCGGCGGCCGCGCGCTCGGCCACGAAGGCGACGGCCGCGACCATCAGCCCGCGCAGGGCCACCAGATGGCCGTGGACGTCGCGGACGGGGCCGAAGTGGGTCGGGTAGATGGTGTCCAGGCCGGCCGCGTCCAGCCGGTCGAGCGTGCGCAGCCACGTCTCCATGTGGAACTCCGGCGGCGGCGCGGGCAGATCGACGACGTTGACCAGGGGCAGGTTGACGCCGGCGGCGTCGCCAGTGAAGGCCAGCTCGCCCTCGCGGTAGTCGCGCAGGCGGTAGGTGTGGTGGTGGTAGGCGTGGCCGGGCGTGTCCAGGGCGGTGAAGGTCAGGCCGCCGGCATGGATGCGGTCGCCGTCATAGAGCAGCGTCACCCGCTCGGCCGGCGCGGGCAGCACCGGCCCCCAGAGCGTGTCCATGCGCGCGCCGTAGATGCGCCCGGCGCTGGCCAGCAGCTTGCCGGGGTCGATCAGGTGCGGCGCGCCGACGTGGTGGACGTAGAGCTGCGCCCCCTGCTGCGCCCACCAGCCGGCCGCTCCGGCGTGGTCGAGGTGGATGTGGGTCAGTAGGACGTGGCGAATGTCGGCCGGGCCGAAGCCGTGGCCGTCGAGGGCCTTCAGGACGGCCTGCAGGGTGCTGCCGGGGCCGCTTTCGACCAGCACCGGCCCTTCGGGACCGACGACGAGATAGACCGCGGTGACCTGGGCCATGCCCTGGAAGTGGGTGTCGAGGATGTGGAGCTTCATGCCAGAGGATCATAGCTTTATCCCGATCAAGGATGCAAGTTATTGCCAGGGTTGGCCGGCCGCGGGCGCTCAGCGCGCATCGGTCTCCGGTTGCCAGTACCATTCGCCACCCCGGCCGCGCCAGTAGCGTTCGCCGTTGTGGCGGGCCAGAGCGGCCGGTCTGGCCGACCCGTAGAAACGCCGCCGCGGCCGGCCAGTCGCGCCGCCGGGTTGCTCGCCGTTGCCCGTCATCCCGTCAAGGAACAGGTCGGCGAGCGCCCGATTGAGGCGCTTCTGGCGGCCGCGCGGCAGCGTCGCGTGCGGGCCGGTGTATTCGTTGGGTAGTTGCCAGGCCAGGTAGACCGCGCCGGGGCGGCCGAAGCGGCCTTTGCGGTCGCGCAGGTGGAACAGCGCCCGGCCGCGCCGCCAGGCAACTTCGTGCTCATCGACCGCGCCGGCGGGCGGGCCGATGGCCACGGCCGAGCGGCGGCCGACGCCGGCGCGGCGCTCATAGGCGCGCTGGCTGTTGGGCGCGGCGGCGCTGAGGGCGGTCAGGGTGGCGCGGGCGATGGGGCCGCGCGGGCGGGGCGCGCCGGTCAGCAGATCCACGCTCTGCCGACCGCTGTGGAAGCTGGCGTAGAGGTGGGCGCGGGCGCGGCCGATGGGGCCGGTCAGCGCGGCCACGGGCACGGCCACGGGCACGCCGCCCAGCCGGGCCACGCCCAGCGCCGCGGCCACGCGCACCACCGACCGCAGCCAGATGACGCCCGCCGCCCGCTGCCAGAACAGCCCGTCGCCCGCGGCCAGCAGGTTGGCCAGCTGGCGGCGGCCGCAGACGCGCAGGGGCGCGTCGGGGCCGCTCAGCAGTTGCCGGGCGACCCGCTCGTCGATGGCCCCGCGGCCGGCGGCGTCGGCGTGGCGCAACAGCAGCCAGACGCGGCCGGGGGCGGCCTGCTTGGCCCGCAGGATGGCCAGGGCGATGTCGGGGTGGACTTTGACAGACGCGGGGGCCTGTGGAGGCAGGGGGGCTGGGGGGCGGAGGGGCCGGGGGGAAGAATGCTGGGGGGCTGGGG
>DAOSMQ010000518.1:0-2217 GCA_035372725.1 Promineifilum sp. (SeqCode) | reverse complement strand
GTAGACCAGCTTGTAGGGGCCGATCTGCACTACGTCGCGCGGCGACAGCGGTCGCGGGCTGCTGATAAGCTCGCCGTTGAGGAAAGTGCCGTTGCTGCTGCCCAGGTCGCGCAGCATCGGCCCGGTCGGAGTCAGGCGCACTTCGGCGTGCAGTCGCGAGACGGTGGGATGGTCGAGTGTCAGGTTGGCCGATGGGTCGCGGCCGATGACCAGCGCAGCCCCTTGCCCCAGCGCCCGCCGGCCGAGCTGGATCGTACCCGGTGAGGGGGCGGCCCCGGCGTGGCGGAAGACCAGACCGACGTTGTTGCCCTGCTCGTCGCCAATGCGAAGGATATCGCCGTCGCGCAGCGCTGTTTCGGTGATGCGTTGGCCGTTGACCGCTGTGCCGTTGGTGCTGCCCAGGTCGCGGAGCCAGTAAACGCCGTCGCGCAGGTACAGCGTGGCATGGTGGCGCGAGACGACGGGGTTATCGAGGATGAAATCGTTGTCGGGGTCGCGGCCGATGGTAATCTCCGGCCTGGCGACGACGAACGTCTGCTCCGGGCGGCCGGGCAACTGCGCCACCAGTCGCGGGCCAGTGCTGCCGGAGCCAATGGCCCCGGAACGCGGCTGCAACGGCCGGCCGCACGTGGCGCAAAACGCCGCCCCCGCGCGGACAAGCTCCGCGCCACAATGGGGACAATAACTGGCCAAGCCACCCCTCCCTGTCTGCGCGCTCTGCGGCCGCTATCAGAAGCCCGGCCAACCGTGGCGTTGCTCTTTCCAGATGTCGGCGACGTTGTGATAGCCGTTGCGCTCCCAGAAGCCAGGCTGGTCGTCGGCGCGGAACTCTAGCCCGCGCAGCCACTTGCCGCCCTTCCAGAAGTACTTGTCGTCGGCCCGCCGGCCCCCGACGACGCCGGCCACGCCGCGCAGCGGGTAGCCGTGGTCGGGCGCCAGCGGCTGGCCATCGAAATGGGTCGCCATGATGAAGCCATCTTGTAGCACGAACTCCAGCGGCGTGTTGGTCGTGTAGCCAACTTCGCAATGCTGGACGACATAGCGCGCCTCCGGCTTGAGACGGATTAGACCGCGCTCGACCAGTGTCTTGACCGACACTCCCTCCCAGACGGTGTCGAATTTCGACCAGCGCGTGACGCAATGAATGTCGAGCACGACCTGCGTGCGCGGCAGCTCATTGAACTCCGCCCACGTCCAGCGCCGGTCCTCCTCCACCAGGCCAAAGACGCGGAAGTCCCACTTGGCCAGATCGACCCGCGGCACAGGGCCATAGTGGAGCACGGGGAATTTGATTGTCGCCGACTGGCCAGGGGGCAGCCGGTTCTCCTCCTTCATGCGCTTTTCCAACTCGCGTCGTTCTCTCTGATCGAACATGATTAGCCCCTTGTGCTCCCCGCTCAGCCGTAACGCTCCATGAACCAACGGGTGTAATAGCCCACCCACTCTGCGCCGGGCGCGCGGGTCTTCAACTCGCGGTCGAGGGTGATGAGCAAATAGACCAGCTCGCTTTTGGTGAAGTCGGCTGGCAGCAATTCTGCCAACCGGTCGCGCAGATACCCGGCATACCAGATGGGCCAATCGGCGTCGGCCCCATCTGCCTCGATGTAGGCGTCGTGATGGGCGCTGATGGTCTCGCGGAAGAGAGCCGCGAGCGCTTCCTGTTTCTTCTGATCGACCACGTAGCCTCCTGCATCGGTCAAATGGCGGCTGGAGACCAGCCACGGGCCTCTTGTCTGGCCATGTGGAGATCATACGCCTACCGGGCTATGTCCGTCAACTTCTTGCGCCGCCGGCGCGGAGTTTTGCAGTTGCCGGCCGCCGCGCGCCGACCTGACAGGTGAATGGCCAAACCTTCTCGGCCGCCCACCTGTCAGGTCAATGGTCGCTAGACAACTTTGGCAAGGTCCTACGGACATGGGCCACTAGCATCGCACGAAAAATGGGCTACAATGCCCCCTCAGTGTGCCCGCCATTACGGACAGGAGAGAGAGTGGGACGGAGATGAACCGAGTATCCGCCTATAGTCTGCGTCTGGCATGTCTCTGCCCCTTACTGCTGTTGCTTTTGGCCGGCCCGGTGTTGGCCCAGACGGCAACGCCCACCGGGGCAAGCCCGCCCGCAACCACGGGAACGGCGACTACCACGGCGTCGCCCACCAGCACCGCGACATCGACGCCAGGCGCCCCCGCCCCGGCCACCGCGACCCGGCCGTCTCCT
>DAOSMQ010000517.1:0-2219 GCA_035372725.1 Promineifilum sp. (SeqCode) | reverse complement strand
GCATAATCGTAGTCGAGCGCCAGCGGATATTGCAACTCAGCCGTGCTGGTGGTTGGGCAGCCCTCCACCAGCGGCGGAAAGAGCGGAAATTGGCGGGAGGGTTCCCCCAGCGAACGCTGGGCGACAGCGAGCGAGGCGGGCGGCGTGGCAGCGGGGACAATCATGTCGTCGCGTCCTGATCCGTTCCTTCGATGGGCCTCGGCTCGGCGTGCCACGGCTCGGCGTGCCACTGCTCCAGGCGGCGGCGGTGGCGGTCCTCCAGCTTGACCAGCGGCCGGGCCTCTTTCATCATCGTCTGGCAGTCGTCATAGGGCAAGTCCTGATGGCGCATCAGATAGGCGGCTACCAGCGTGGCCGAACGGCCGCGCCCCTTGGCACAGTGTACCAGGACGGTACGCCCGGAGTCGATCTGCGCGTCGATCCAGTCGGCCCCCTCGCTCAGGTAGTCGTCGCCAGGGACGGTGGCGTCGAGCACGGCCAGCCGCTTGTAGGCGATGTCGTGGTTGGCATAAAAGGCGCGGTCGCCTTCGCGCTCAGCGCGCATGTCCAGCACGGCGGTGATGCCGTTGTCGAGCAGGAACTGGTAGTCGCGTGCGTAGGTCGGCGCGCCGCCCAGCCAGATTTGCGGCGTGATGCGGTCGAACCAGCGGTTACCTTGCACGCGCTCATAGAGGAAGCGGATGGCCGGATAGGCCTTGTCGAATAGCCAGTGAAACGGATTCATCGCCCGTAAGCATAACGCCGCCGGGCCGGCTTGGCAACGTAGGGGAGCGGCCAGGGCGCTGGTCGGGGATCATCAGTCGGAATGAAAAGGTCTCGGAAGGCCTCTCAGGTCTGGCCGCTGGCCATCATTTCTCGCGGGCGTCGGCAATAATGCGGTCGAGCAAGGCGTTGTAGGAGGGGTCAACGCGCTGCGCCTCGGGGTGGGCGTCGTACCAGGCGACAATCTCGCGCGCCCCGTCGGCAAAGGGAATCTCGGCGGCGAAGCCGGGAACAATGGTGCGAATTTTGCTGTTGTCGAAATAGGTGTTGTGGGCCTTGTCGCCCAGGAGGCTATCGCCCAGGCCCTGGTCGTAGCCGGCGATGGTCGTCGAGGGAACGTGGACAAGGTCGGCGGCCACGCCGGCGGCCGCGGCCAGCAGCCCGGCGATCTCGTTCCAGGTCAGCACTTCGTCAGAGGTGATGTGGTAGGCCTCGCCAATGGCCCGCGACTCGCCCAACAGGGGCACAAAGGCGCGGGCGAAGTCGCGGTGATGAGTCAGCGTCCACAGCGATTCGCCGTCGTCGTGGATCAGGAGGGGCGCGCCCCGCCGCAGCCGGTCGAGCGTCGTGTAGCCGCCGTGGAAGGGCAGCAGCGTGGCGTCGTAGGTGTGCGACGGCCGGACGATGGTCGCCGGGAAGCCCTCATCGCGGTGGGCCGCGGTCAACATCGCCTCGCAGGCGGCCTTGTTGCGCGAGTATTGCCAGAAGGGATTGTCCAGCGGCGTGTCCTCGGTGATGGGCAGGCGCTGGGGCGGCTTCTGATAGGCCGAAGCCGAACTGATGAAGATGAATTGCCCCACCCGACCGCGAAAGAGTTCCAGATCGACGGCAACGTGGTCGGTCGTGAAGGCAATCCAGTCGACAACGGCGTCAAAGGTGTGGCCGGCGAGGGCCGCGGCGGCCGAGGCTGGCTGGCGGATGTCGGCGTGTAACACCTGCGCCGCCGCCGGGATGGGCCGCAAGCCCGTCTGGCCGCGATTGAGCAGATAGAGGTCAATACCTTCGTCGATGGCCAGCGCTGTGCAGGCCGAACTGATGATGCCGCTGCCGCCAATAAACAGAACTTTCATCGTCGCTTCTCCACCGCCACGGGGACGCCCCCACGCGGTCGTAATGTCACCAGAGCATGCCCCTCGATTGGCTCTGACCAGCAGGGGCTGAGCCGGAAGTGCTGGACGATTGTGGGGATGATAATCAGGCTTTCCATGAGAGCAAAGTAGTTGCCGATGCACTGCCGCGCGCCGCCGCCAAAGGGGAAGTAGGCGAACCGCGGCCGGCCCGCGGCCCGCTCCGGCGTAAACCGGTCGGGATCGAAGCGCTCCGGGTCGGGCCAGAAGTCCGGGCGACGGTGGATGGTATAGGGACTCATGGCCACAATTGCGCCGGCGGGGATGTCGTAGCCGCCGATCACGTCATCGGCCAACGCCCGGCGGCTGATCGACCAGGCGGAGGGATAA
>DAOSMQ010000516.1:0-2223 GCA_035372725.1 Promineifilum sp. (SeqCode) | reverse complement strand
CAGACAAGCGAACCATTGAGCTGCTGTGGGCATACCGTGCTGATCGGCTGGAGCACGTCGGCTTCGTCACGGGACCCCGTCACATCGACCCGTTCGAGGTGCGCGCGGCGGAGGCCGCGCTCCTCGAGGCAGGACTGCCCGCCGTCCCGTGGCTGGTGGCAGGCACTGAGCGCAGCGACGCGCCTGACCTGGCTCGTTTCGGGTGGGTCGCCGGCGCAGCAATACTGCCGATGGCCGAGGAGGCGTGGGACGTGGCGCCTACCCCAGAGGAGGCCGCGCAGCTTGTCCGCCATGCCGACCAGTCTTGCACGAACGGCCCCTACCTGTTGCCGTCGCGCGTCAAGCCGAACGAGGCCGTTCAGGGCGATCTCGTCGACCTGCTGAACTCGGAGGACCCGGCTGTCCGGCTTGCCCCCGCGGCCCGGCTGATTCGGCAGTTGCGCGAGGCGGAGCAATGGCTGGCCGAGGCGCTGGCCTGGACCGACCGCGCCCTGGCCCTCGTTGCCCGCTGGACGCCCACGCCCAACGCGCGGCTGGCGCGGGCGGAGTTGGCCCACCGGCGGGAGCGGTTGCTGCGCAAGCTGACCTGACCGAGCGGGACTCGGCCTAGCCCGACACCAGGTGCAGCACCGTATCCAAATCCTTATCCCCCCGCCCACTCAAATTCACCAGCAAAATCTGATCCGGCCGCATCGTTGGCGCGCGCTTGAGCGCCTCGGCCACGGCGTGGGCCGATTCCAGCGCCGGGATGATGCCCTCCGTCCGCGATAGCTCGTGGAAGGCGGCCAGGGCCTCGGCGTCGGTGGCGTAGGTGTAGTAGGCCCGCTCCTGGTCGCGCAGCCAGGCGTGCTCCGGGCCGACGCTGGGGTAGTCCAGCCCGGCGCTGATGCTGTGGGTCTCGCTGATCTGGCCGTCGGCCGTCTGCATCACGTAGCTCTTCGTGCCGTGGAGCACGCCAACGCGCGCCGCGGCCGGGTCAGCAAAGCGGGCGGCGTGGCGGCCGCCGTCTACGCCCTCGCCGCCGGCCTCCACGCCGATCAGATCGACGGACTCATCCTCGCGGAAGGCGTGGAAGATGCCCATGGCGTTGCTGCCGCCGCCGACGCAAGCGACGATGGCATCGGGCAGCCGGCCGCACAGGGCCAGCATCTGCGCCCGCGCCTCCCGGCCGATGACGCTCTGGAAGTCGCGCACCATCATTGGGTAGGGGTGCGGCCCCAGGACGGAGCCGAGCAGGTAGTGGGTCGTGGCCACGTTGGTCACCCAGTCGCGAATGGCCTCGTTGATGGCGTCCTTGAGCGTGCGGCTGCCGCTGGCCACCGGGCGCACCGCCGCCCCCAGCAGCTTCATGCGGCCGACGTTGGGCTGTTGCCGGGCAATATCGACTTCGCCCATGTAGATGATGCCCTCCAGCCCCAGCAGGGCGCAGGCGGTGGCTGTGGCCACGCCGTGCTGGCCCGCGCCCGTCTCGGCCACGACGCGGCGCTTGCCCATGCGCTTCACCAGCAGAGCCTGGCCGAGGGCGTTATTGATCTTGTGCGCGCCGGTGTGGTTGAGGTCTTCGCGCTTGAAGTAGATCTGTGCCCCGCCCAGCTTGGCCGACAGGCGACGGGCGTGGCTGATGGGCGAGGGGCGGCCGACGTAGCTGCTCAGCAGCCCCTCGAATTCGGCCACAAAGGCCGGGTCGTGGCGCGCCTCGTCATAGGCGGCGATCAGTTCTTCCAGTGCCGGCATGAGCGTCTCCGGCACAAACTGGCCCCCATAGGGGCCGAACTTGCCCTGGGCGTCGGGCAGGGTGGGAGATGACTGGAGGGTGTTTGGGTCCATGGCCAAAGTGTAACGCGATTCGGTGCGATTCGGGAGAATCGCGCTACGATCTGCGCGGTGAGGCGACGCGATTCGGGAGAATCGCGCCACGGGCGGCGTGTGGTAGAATCAATCCATGAGCATGGAACTGACTGTCGCCGGTGGAGGGCTGGCCGGGACGGAGGCGGCCTGGCAGGCGGCCGAATTGGGCGTGTCCGTGCGGCTCTATGAGATGCGGCCGGGCCAACGTACACCCGCCCACGAGACGGCCTGGCTGGCCGAACTGGTGTGCAGCAACTCCCTCGGCTCCGCCCTGCCCCACAAAGCGCCGGGCCTGCTGAAGGCCGAGTTGCGCGGCCTCGGCTCAGTTATCCTCGACTGCGCCGCGCGGACGGCCGTGCCCGCCGGGTCGTCGCT
>DAOSMQ010000515.1:0-2224 GCA_035372725.1 Promineifilum sp. (SeqCode) | reverse complement strand
CGGCGACGAGAGCACCATCAAGGTCCACGTCCACGTCAGCGACCCCGGCCGCCCATTGAGCTATGGTATCAGCCTGGGGCACATCTCCGATGTCGTCGTCGAAAACATGCAGGCGCAGATGGAGGACATCATCCAGGCCGCGCCGCCCGCGGCTATGGCCGTGGTTGCGCCCGACGTTCAGCCCAACCAGGTGGCTGTCGTGGCCGTCGCCGCCGGAGCGGGGTTGGCCGGCGTTTTTCGCAGCCTGGGCGCGGCCGGCGTTGTGAACGGCGGCCAGACCAACAACCCCAGCACCGAGGAGATCTTCCGAGCGATTGATGAGCTGCCGACGGACAAGATTATCGTCTTGCCCAATAATAAGAACATCATCCTGGCGGCCGAGGCCGCGCGCGACCTGAGCAGCAAGCAGGTCACCGTCGTGCCCAGCCGCTCCGCGCCCCAGGGCATCGCCGCGCTGATGTCGTTGAACCCCGACCGCGACTTGGCCAGCAACGCCGAGGCGATGACGCGCTCCCTGAGTCTGGTCAAGACGGGCGAGATCACTCGGGCGACGCGCTCCGTTCAACTGGACGGCGTCGACGTGGCCGAGGGCGCGCTCATCGGCCTGGCCGACGGCAAGCTCTGTTGTTCTGGCACGGATGAGTTGGCCGTTTTGAGCGATTTGCTGGAGCATCTGGAGGCAGCCAACTGCGGGCTGGTGACGCTCTATTATGGGGCCACCGTGACGCTGGCCCAGGCGGCCGACGTCGCCGAACACGTCCGCGCGCGCTATCCCGACCTGGAGGTCGAAGTCATTGAGGGCGGACAGCCGCACTACGACTACGTCCTCGGCGCGGAGTAGCCGGGCCGACGCGCATTTTTCGCCCAACCGCCCCTAGGCGACGGTGGGCGGGAGCACCAAATAAACATGGATCGTGCATTGCAGCGACTTGAGCGCGTGCTTGAGTTAGAGAAACAACAAGGCTATCAAAACAAGGCGGTCGTCGGCGGCATCCGCCAGTTCGCCGTGTTCTGGGTTACCCAGGCCAACGAAGAGGCCAGCGACGAAGCCGACCGCGCGTTGGCCGAGCAGGTATCGGAAGTGCTGATGGAGTATGGCCGGTTGTCGGGCGTCGAGGCGCGGGCCAGGGCCATTGACTCGCTCCTGGCCAGCATGGAGCGGCGGCGCTCCCGGCGGCCAGAGGCTCCGCCGGCCCCACCGCCGGCCCCACCGCCAGCCCGTTCCGTGCCGCCGCCAAAAGCCACCGCCCCGGCCGAGGCCTCGCCCCGCCCGGCCCCGGCCGCTGTCGCGCCGCCGGTGGACGAGGAGCCGGCCGAGGAGGAGGCGGTCGCGCCGGATGCAGCCATTGAGCCGGAGCGGCCATTCGTCACCGCCGACCCGCTGGGCCTGACCCAGCCGGTGACAGCGCTGAAGGGCGTCGGCCAGAAGATCGCCGAGCGGTTGAACCGTATCGGCCCGCAGACCATCTGGGAGCTGCTCTACCTTTTCCCGCGCCGCTACGACGACTACACCCTGATGAAGCCGATCAGCAAGCTGAAGTATGGCGAGCAGGTAACGGTCATCGGCACCATCTGGCAGACCCGCACCCGCAAGACGCGCATCAACCAGTCCCTTGTCGAGTGCATTGTCAACGACGGCACGGGCACAGTGCAGGCGACGTGGTTCAACCAGCCCTGGCTGGCCGATCAATTGCCGGCTGGCTTGCAGATCGTCCTCAGCGGCAAGGTGGAACTGTTCCTGGGGCGGCTCGTGTTCAATTCGCCGGAGTGGGAGCCGCTGGAGCTAGAGCCGTTGCGCACGCGGCGCATTGTGCCCGTGTATCCGCTGACCGAAGGGTTGCTGGCCAGCAAGATGCGCGAGATCATGCAACGTACCGTCCGCGAGTGGGCCGAGCGGGCGGTGGCACCGCGCATCCGCGAGCTGGACCGCGAACACCGCTTCGATGCGTCGATCCTCGCGCAGATGGCCGACCTGGGGCTGCTCGGCGTTTCTGTGCCGTCGTCCTACGGCGGCACCGGGACCGACTACATCAGCCTCGGGGTGGCCAGCGAGGAACTGGAGTACGTGGACACGTCGCTGCGCGTGATCCTGTCGGTACACGTCGGCCTCAACAGCCTGACCCTGCTGGCGTGGGGCACCGAGGCGCAGAAGCAGCGCTACCTGGTGCCGCAAGCCCAGGGAAAGAAGATTGCCACCTTCGGCCTGACCGAGCCTTCCGCCGGC
>DAOSMQ010000514.1:0-2231 GCA_035372725.1 Promineifilum sp. (SeqCode) | reverse complement strand
CCGACAGAGTATCGAGCACGCTCGTCACCGCCGCGGGCACGTCCAAGAAGACGGGGATGTAGGTGACGAAGAACAGCGCCAGACCGATGATGGTTCCGCCCAGCCCCCAGCGCAATTGGGCGCGGCTGACGGCGTCGCGCCGGATGAGCGCGCTGTAGACCAGCAGGGCCAGGGCGATGAGGACGCTGGCCGCCGTCCATAGCCAGCCGAAGACGTACTGCTGGGTCAGGAAGGCCACCATCACCAGCAGCCCCACCGCGTAGGGCACCAGGGCCAGCCACGGCCGGCGCGCCAGCGGGGGAATGGGTTCCGGGAAGACCAGGGCAAAGCGGATGAGCGCCGGCGGCAGCAAGACGGTGAACGTGGCGAAGATGAGCAGGTTAATACTCAGGGCCACCTCGGCGAAGGCGCTGTCGCTCGCCATGGCCGGCACCAGGGTCGTGATCTGGACGACGGTCAACTCGACGGCGGCCAGCACCCATAGGGCGCGCGCCGCCCGGCTGTCGGGCCGTCGCCAGAAGGCCAGCAGGGCCACGACCACGAAGAGCACACTGCTCACGTACCAGATGAGGTTCTCGGCCGTGGCCGTACCGCGCCAGAAGTCGGCCAGCCGCCAGTGGGTCAGGGGCACGTCCAGTTCCAGCGCTTGGCCGTCGCGCACGACGGAGTAACGCAGGCTATTGCCGGCGCGCCACTCATCGCGCAAGCGCCAGGAGGCGGTGACGATGTCGCTGTTGAAGGGGATGCCCTCCACGGCCAGTAGATGGTCGCCGGGCCGCAGGTCGGAAGGCAACCCCATCAGGTTAGCCTGGTAGATGAACCCCCGCGCGTCGAAGTCGTTGGGTTCCGTCGCCAACCAGCCGTCGGTGGGCAAAGTGAGGCGGTAGACGGTTAGCACCAGGGAGAACAGCAGCAGGGCGGTCATCGCCACCAGATCGAACGTCGCCCCGCGATCCCAGTGGCGTGTGTCTGGCGCCGCGGCTGATGGCGCGGCGCCGGTCATGGGAGTACCTCGAACGTTACCAGAGTGACCATGATCGGGAGTATAGCCGGCGATCGTCTCCTGATCGTTACGAAAGTGTCGAATGGCGCCGGCCGAATTGAGAGGCGCAACAGGTGCGACAAGATGTGAGTTCGAAGCCGGCGTCCGCGGGCCGTGCTATGGCTGGTGAACGCCCTGGCCACCCCCTACAACGGTTTCCGATAGACGCGGTGGTTCTTGTACGGCTCGCCGCCGATGTTCTGCAGGTCGCTGCGCATCTGCACGGCCGTCTCGGCTACCTGCGTCATCTCATAGACCTCAGCGCCGAAGTCGCGGACGGTGCGCTCCATTTCCGTGTACAGCAGGGCGTTGCCGCCCAGCCCGTGGAATTGCGGCAGGATGCCCGCGCCGTTGCCGGCCAGCCCCCTGGCCACGCGCAACTCGCGCAGCATGTCAAGCAGGCCGAAGGGCAACAGGTGGCCGCGCGCCCGCTGCATGGCCGCGGAGATGTCGGGGAAACTAAGCGCGAAGCCGACGACGTCGTCGTCGTGGGCGATGAACTTCAGCAGCCGCGGGTTGGCGATGAGCAACAATTGGTCGAGGACGAACTGGATTTCGCGCTCGGTCAGGGGGACGTACTCCCAGTTGTTGACGAAGGCCTGGTTGTAGGCCCGGCCGATGGCCGGCGCCCAGTGACGCAGGTCGCGCTTGGAGCGCAAGTCGAGCACGCGCAGGCTCTGCCGCTGCCGCGCGCGCTCGGCGATGCGATGGATGCGCTCATCCAGCCGGAAGCCGGCCGCCGGCAGGAAGACGGAGACAAAATCGACCTCCTTGACGAACCCTTGCCCCTCCACCAGGCGGGTGTAGTAGGGGTAGTTGTAGTTCATCATGTTCATCATCTGCCGGTGCTCATAGCCGCGCTCCAACAGGCCGTAGCCGTCGAAAGCGCTCAGGCCCTTGGGGCCAATCACCGTGTCCAGCCCGCGCGCCCGCGCCCACTCGCAGGCCGCGCCAAAGAGGGCCGCCGCGGCCTCGTCGTCGTCCTCGCAGTCGAAGAAGTAGAATTGGCCGGTGCGGCTGTCGTGCTGGCGGTTGTAGTTGACGTTCTCCAGCGCGGCGATGCGGCCGACGACACGGTCGCCACGCGCCGCCACAAAGAAGCCGGCCGCGGAGTGCTCGTAGAAGGGGTGCTTGGCCGGGTTCAGGGCCGTGACCATGTCGGTCAGCAGCGGCGGTACCCAATGTGGGC
>DAOSMQ010000513.1:0-2235 GCA_035372725.1 Promineifilum sp. (SeqCode) | reverse complement strand
CGCCCGCTCCGACATCGCCCCCAACCCGGTCTGGCTGGACACGCTGTTGACGCAGCCGCTGAGGCTGGAGGCGCGCTGGCTGCGGCGACGGCGATTGCCGTGGGGGCTGACGGTGGTGGCCGTCGGCCGCGCCGTCTGAGCGCGAACGCGCCTATCGCGCCGCCAGAGTCGCCGGATCGATGCCGGCGGCCGATAACCGGGCGAGCAGAGCAGCCGCGCTGCTCACTTGCGGCCCGCTGACCTCAAACGACTGCCCATCAATGGTGACACGCCCGCCGGCAATCGGCACAATATCCACAGGCAAAAGCCAGCAATAACCCCACTTCCTGGCCGTCGATTGCTCAGGCCCTGACGGCTACCACAACTCCCGCAAAAACCGCAACCGCTCGGCTGTCTGATACCCCTCGCCGCCCTCGTGCCGGTTGAACGGCCAGACGCGCATCTCCTTCGGGCCGGCATAGTGGTTGTAGGCGGCAAAGACGGTCGAGGGCGGGCAGACGTCGTCCATCAGCCCGACGGAGAAAAGCGCCGGGGCGCGGCCGCGGGCGGCAAAGTTGATGCCGTCAAAGTAATCCAACGTTGCAAAGACCGTCGCCACGCGATCGCGGTGGATCTTGCAGAAGCGGACGATCTCGCCATAGGGATCGGCGTCGGTGATGGTCGTCGCCCGGCGGAAGTGACACAGAAAGGGCACGTCGATGAGCGCCGCGGCCAGATCGCCCACCAGCCCGGCCGCCGCCAGGGCCACGCCCCCGCCCTGGCTGCCGCCGCAGACGGCCACGCGCCCGGCGTCCACGGCCGGATGCTCGCGCGCCGCGGCGATGGCCTGCACGGCGTCGATGTACAGGCGGCCGTAGTAGTAGGTAGAGGGGCTGAGCACGCCGCGGGTCATGAAGCCGGGATGCTGTGGGTTGCCGCCGTCGCCCTCCGGGTCGGCCGTGTCGCCGCGCCGCCAGACGCTGCCCTGGCCGCGCGTATCCATGACGAAATGGGCATAGCCGGCCGCGGCGAAGAGTAGCCAGTCGTGGGGGTGGCCGCGCCCGCCGCCATAGCCGATGTATTCGACCACGCACGGCCGCGGCCCATCCACCCCGCGCGGGCGCAACAACCAGCCGCGGATGGGCTGGCCGCCGTAGCCGCGAAAGGACACGTCGTCGACGTCGATCAGCCGCAGCCCGGCGTCGATTGGCGTGAACGTCGCCGCCGCCGGCGTGGCCCGCGCCGCCGCCAGCGCCGCCGCCCAAAAGGCGTCGAAGTCGGCCGGCTCTGGACGCGGCGGCCGATAAGTTTGGAGTTCTTCTAGAGGTAGATCAAAAAGCATGATCGTCAATTATAATCCTGAGCGATGCTCCTGACCCATACCGATCATGGCCTTTACTGCGCCGCGGGCGACTTCTTCATCGACCCGTGGCAGCCGGTCGCCCGCGCCGTCATCACCCATGCCCACGGCGACCACGCCCGTGCCGGCTCGGCCGCCTACCTCTGCGCCACGCCCGGCGAGGGCATCCTGCGCCTGCGCCTGGGGCCGGAGGCGCGTATCGAGACGGCCGCCTATGGCCAGACGCTGCGCCTCAACGGCGTGGCCGTCTCCTTCCATCCCGCCGGCCACATCCTCGGCTCGGCCCAGGTGCGCGTCGCTCATGGCGGCGAGGTCTGGGTGATCAGCGGCGACTACAAGACCGAACCCGACCCCACCTGCGCGCCGTTCGAGACCGTCGCCGCCGATACCTTCATCACCGAAGCCACCTTCGGCCTGCCCATCTACCGCTGGCAGCCTTCCGCCCGCGTCTTCGCCGAGGTCAACGCCTGGTGGCGGGCCAACCAGGCCGCCGGGCGCACGAGCGTGCTGTTTGCCTACGCTCTGGGCAAGGCCCAGCGTGTCCTGGCCGGCGTCGATGCGGCCATCGGGCCGATCTTCGTCCACGGGGCTGTCCACCGCCTCAACGCCGCCTATTGCGCCGCGGGCGTGCCCCTGCCGGCCTGGCGCTATGTTGGCGACGCTCCGGCCGATCAGGACTGGTCGCGAGCGCTGGTCATCGCCCCGACTTCGGCCCAGGGCACGCCGTGGCTGCGCCGCTTCGGCGATGTTTCCGCCGCCTTCGCCTCCGGCTGGATGCGCGTCCGTGGCCAGCGCCGCCGCCGCTCGGTCGACCGCGGCTTTGTCCTGTCCGACCACGCCGACTGGCCCGGCCTGCTGGCAGCCATCACGGCCACGGGCGCGGCCCGCGTCCTCGT
>DAOSMQ010000512.1:0-2237 GCA_035372725.1 Promineifilum sp. (SeqCode) | reverse complement strand
CGTCGTCCAACTCACTCCAGTTCATCTGCTTTTGCTTGCGGTAATGCTCTCTCAGGACATTCTGCGCCGTGCCGAACAGCCAGCCAACGACTGTGTTGGGCAGCGCGCCCCGGTCGCGCAGGGCGGCCAGGAAGCGGGTGAAGACCTCGGCGGCCAGGTCTTCGGCCGTTTGCGTATCGCTGACCCGGAAGGATACATAGCGGTAGACCGATTGGTAATGCTGGTCGTAGATGAGGCCCAGCGCTTCCCTGTCGAGGGCGCGGGCCTTCCGTAGCAATGTCTGGTCGTCCATAGCAGGGCGATATTAACACGTTCCCAGCCGCGCGGTCAGGGTGGAGAGCCGGCCGCCTGATTGCGCGGGCGGCCGGCTCTCTGGCGCGGGGTGGTTGTCCAGGGCCTAGTTATGGCCGCTGTGGTCGTCGTGGCCGGCGCCGGAATTGTCGTCGCCGCCGTGGTCGTCGTGGCCGCCGTGGTCGTCGCCGTTGTCGTTGGCGTTGTCATCGCCGTTGTCGTTGGCGTTGTCATCGCCATTGTCGTTGGCATTGTCGTCGCCGTTGTCATTGGTATCGTCGTCACCGTTGTCATTGGCGTTGTCATCGCCATTGTCATTGGCGTTGTCGTCGCCGTTGTCGTTGGCGTTGTCATCGCCGTTGTCGTTGGCGTTGTCGTCGCCGTTGTCGTCGGTCTGCAACTGGCTGCTGGCAATGACGGCTGCGCCGGCGCGCAACTCCAGCGCCGTCCCGTTGGCCGCGGCCAGAATGGCCCCGGCGCTGTCGCCCTCGACGCGCAACGCGCCCTGTCCGTCCGCGCCAACGGTCATGCTGCCGGCGCGCGCCCCGCCGAGGGTGACCTCGATCGTCTGCCCGGCCAGCGCGGCCAGGCCGCTCACTTCGACCTTGATCTCGCGTCCGGCGGCGTCCACTGTGGCCCACCCGGCCGCCGTCGGAAAGGCTGGGCTGCCGACGAGGCGCAGCGCCTGCTCGGCCGGTTGCACCAGGCGAACCAGATCGGCGCTCGCTGTGGCAGGCATGGTCATGGTGTGGGCCGGCTCGCTCAGTTCGCGGGCCAGCACCGTCGTGGCCGCGGCCAGCCCATTCAGCAACAAAATCGCGATCAGCATCAGTCTCTTGTTCATGTCGTTCCCGTTCTCCTACGTTGTTTTCGCGCCGCGCGGTCGTCTGTGTAGAAAGTGTCGGCCGCGGCGGGAAAGTAACGGGGCGGGCATCGCGCTTTGCAAATTGGCTGCTTCAGAGAGCGAATGGGCCTAGCTTCAGGCGCACAAAAAAGTGCCGGGCACTTTATTGAGTGCCCGGCACTGAGGCTGGCCGGCGCGGCGCGGCGTACTTGCCGGAACGCGGCGCGCCTTCTGGGCGGCGTGTCCGAGCAAGAAAGCGCCCGGCCCTGAGATAGCGGTCTACTCCTCGCCCGCCCAGGGCAGACCCATCTCCTCCAGCGCGGCGCGCAACTCGGGGCGCATGGCCCAGCCCCAGCCGCCGCCGGGCGGAGCGCTCTCCTTCTGCTCGAAGAGGAGGGTTACGCCGGGCGGCTCTGGCAGCGCGCCGATGCCGGAGGTGGCGTTAACGCGCCGGCCCAGCCCGCCGAGCACGCCGCTGAGTTCCTCGGCCGAGCGGCCAATCGTCGCTGCCAGCGAGTTGAAGTCTAGCCCGTCGTCGCCGGCCTCGTAGAGCGCGCGGTAGAGGGCCAGTTGGGTGGGGGGAATGCGATGGCGGCGCAGGACGCGGCGCAGCAACCGTTGCGGCGATTGGTCGCGGCCGCCCTCGCCCATGCCGCCCAACTGTCGCCGCACGTCGCGCAGCAGCTCCGGGAATAGTGTCTCGGCCTCTTCGGTCGTCAGCTCGATGATATAGCCCTGGGGGGTCGTGATCTTCATAATTGTCGCCTGTTATAACCAATAGACCGTCATGTGGCGCGATTCTCCAGAATCGCGTTCTGCGCCCGACTGGCGCGGCACGAAGAGCGATTCGGAGAATCGCGCCACGTCAATTGCTAGTCGAAGTCGTGTCGCGTCTGGCGGCGGACAAGGCGGGCAACGCGCTCAGGCGACAGCCCGGCCTGTTCGGCGGCACGCATGATGCGGCGCACCTCGTGGCGGACGTGACGGGCGGCGTGGCGCTCGGCCTCGCTCAGCGGCGGCCGTTCGCCCTGGCTGTGCTCATGCCAGCGGCCGTGGCGCGGGCCGTGGCCGCCTTCGCGGCCGAACTCGCGCTCGCCGTGGC
>DAOSMQ010000511.1:0-2245 GCA_035372725.1 Promineifilum sp. (SeqCode) | reverse complement strand
GTATGAGCGCGGCCGGCGGGCAGTGCTGAACCTGGGCCATACCTTTGGCCACGCCATCGAGCAGGTATCGGGCTACGCCATCCGCCACGGCGACGCCGTGGCCATCGGCCTGGCCGCGGCGGCGCGGCTGTCGGCGGCGCTAGAGGAGTGCTCGCCGTCGTTGCCCCACCTGGTCGAGATGACCCTGGCCCGGCTAGGTCTGCCGACCCACTTCCCGCCGACGCTCGACCCGGCGGCCCTCTTCGCCGCCATGGGCACGGACAAGAAGAAGCTGGCCGGCCGCCTACGTTTCGTCCTGCTCCACGACATCGGCGACGTCTTCATCCGCGACGACGTGCCGGCGGCGGTCGTCGTGGACGTGCTGGCGGGGCTGGGGGCTGGGGAATAGGTTCCAGGGGAAGAGGCTCACGCCAAGCCGCAAAGGAAGCAGAGGCGCAAAGGAAGAAAGCTTCTTCTTTGCGCCTTTGCCCCCTGGGCGTCCTTGGCGTGAGCACTCTTCCCTGGAACCTGACCCCTAATTGTCGGCCACTGATGACAGATGACGCCCAATGACGGATAATGATAGGGGCCAGGTTGACGAACGCTCTTCCCTGGAACCTGGAACCTGGAACCTGGAACCTAATCCCTAATCCCTAATCCCTATCCCCTATCCCCTACCCCATGCGCATCCTAATCCTTCACGGCCCCAACCTGAACCTGCTAGGCCAGCGCGAACCGGAGGTCTACGGCCGCTGGACGCTGGCCGAGATCAACGAAATGCTCGTTGCCGAGGCGAGCAAGCGCGGTGTGGAGCTGCGCGTGCTGCAATCGAATCACGAGGGCACACTCATCGACGCCATCCATGAGGCGCGGCCGTGGGCCAACGGCATCCTCATCAACCCCGGCGCGCTGACCCATTATAGCTACGCCCTGCGTGATGCTATCGCCGCGGCCGAGATCCCTACGGTCGAGGTGCATCTGTCCAACATCCACGCCCGCGAGGAGTTCCGCCACCGCTCAGTCATCGCCCCTGTCTGCGTGGGGCAGATTAGCGGCTTCGGCCGGCACAGCTACAGGCTGGGCCTGGCGGCGCTGCTGGACAGCCTGCTGGAACGTTAAGCCGTCGCGCCGCGGCCAACCGTCGCGCTGCGGCCAAAAAGAAAAGACCGAGTGGCTGGCTCGGTCTTTGTCTTTGTGGATCCTGTGGGCGATGTTGGCAATGGTGGTGAATGACGCGGAGACTATCAGGTCAGGACGGTGGCGCGATGGTGCTCTGTGATGGTTCGACGATGACGCCATAAGGCCGGTGGCCCCCCAGAGTTGGTGCGGTGCGTGTGACGATGGTGTGGCGATGTGACGGCCCTGATAGTCACGCAGTAGTGCGGTGGTGGTGTGAAGTTATTATGGTGCTGGCGGCGATGTGGCTTCGTAGCTCGTTGTTTGCGCCGCGTCATTCCTACAGGATATGAAGGTACTATACACGACAATTGTTACGGTGTCACTTACGATTTTCCAGTCAATTGATCCCCGACATATTACTCAGCCACCCAGGCGGCGAAAAGCGGCTCCAAATCGCAACCGCACTGGGCCTCGGCCAGGGCGCGAAAGTCGGCCGTGGTGCTGATGCCCCAGCGGAACGTTGCCGCGTAATCGCGCAGAAAGGCGTCGAATGTCTGCCGCCCCATCTTCTCCTCCAGAGCGCGCAGGAAAAAGGGGCCGCGGCCATAGACGATGGCCCCATACTCCGGCCCTTCGTAGGCGCGTACAGGCAGGCCAATGGGAATCTCGGCCCGGTCAACGCTCTCCCAACGGCCGGCGAAGTTGGCGAAGTAGCCGTCGCCCGCGGACTGGCCGTAGCGGTCGATGTAGTAGCGGTAGGTCTGGTAGCCGGCCATCGACTCGTCCAGCCACGGCTCATCGAGCTGATCGTTGCCGATGAGGTTGTAGAACCACTGGTGCATGACCTCGTGGGCCGTGGTCGATTCGAGGATGTCGTCGTAGCCCACGCCGGCCTGGTTGGTGGCCTGGATGTCGTACATGCGCAGCGTGCCGACGATGAGGCCGGGATATTCGATGCCCAGCGCCGCCGTGGGCGTGGTGACGATGTCGAGTTCCGTGTAGGGGAAGGGCGACAGGCGGGCCTCGTTGACGCCGATGGCCGCCGCGGCCACGTCGAGGGCCAGGGCTGCGCCGTCGCGTAGCTCGGCCGGGGCGTAGCTGTTGATCGTCGTCGCGCCGGCCGTGCCGCTGACCACCTCAAAGTCGC
>DAOSMQ010000510.1:0-2265 GCA_035372725.1 Promineifilum sp. (SeqCode) | reverse complement strand
ACGCCGACGAGAGCGAGCCGGGCACGTTCAAAGACCGGGCGCTGATGGAGCAAGACCCCTTTGCCCTGGTCGAGGCCCTGACACTGGCGGCCTACACGGTCGGCGCGGAGAATGGCTGGATTTTCCTGCGCGGCGAGTACCCGCGCTGCTACGCGCGCTTGCAGAACGCCATCGACAAGGCCCGCGAGGCCGGCTATCTGGGCCGCGACATCCTGGGCCGCAAGGGTTTCAACTTCGACATCCAGCTGCGCCTGGGCGCGGGGGCCTACATCTGCGGCGAGGAGACAGCGCTCTTCGAGGCCATCGAGGGCAAACGTGGCTTTCCGCGCATCAAGCCGCCCTTTCCGACCACCCACGGCCTGTTCCACCAACCGACGGCCATTAACAACGTCGAGACGCTGGCCGCGGCGCTGTCGGTCATCAACATCGGTGTTGAGCAGTGGCACAAGCTGGGCACGCCCGGCTCGCCGGGCACAAAGTGGTTTTGCGTCAGCGGGCGCGTTCTGCGCCCCGGCGTCTACGAGGTGCCCTTTGGCCTGACCGTCCGCCAACTCATTCAGATGGCTGGCGGGGTCATCGGCAACGAGATTCAGGCGGTTCTGCTGGGCGGCGCGGCCGGCGTTTTCATCGGCCCGCGCCGGCTGGACACGCCGCTAACCTACGAAGACGCCAAGGCGCAGGGCTTTCCCCTGGGTTCTGGCGTCATCATGGTCTTCGACGAGGCTGTAGACTTGCGCGAAATCCTCTACATGCTGGCCCGCTTCTTCGCCCACGAGAGTTGTGGCAAGTGCTACCCCTGCCAGTTGGGCACGCAACGGCAACTGGAGATCATCGAGCGCGTCCTGCGCTATGGCGGCCCGCTGCCTGACGACAGGCAAATGCTTCAGGACATCGGCCTGGCCATGACCCAGACCTCGCTGTGTGGCCTGGGCCAGACAGCCGCCTCGGCCGTGCTGAGCGCGCTGGAGCGCTGGCCGGAGTTGTTTGCCCCCACCGGCCGCGCCAACGGGCAGACGCCCACGGGGCTGTTGTAGAATGGATATTCATATCCACACCGTCGGCGGCCAGGGCCAGGTCGCTCCGGACAGCCTTCAGCCCGGCGCGGGAGCGCGCCCGGCGCACTATCTCAGCCTCAACGGCGACGAACCGCAAGCCATCGACGGCGCGGTGGTGGAGGAGGCGCTGGTCTGCATCACCGTCAACGGCGAGGAACTGGCCACCTTCATGTGTACCCCGCGCGACTTGCCAGAGATGGCCCTGGGCTTCCTCTACAACGAGGGCCTCATCGCCGGGCGGGACGACGTGCGCGCCCTGACCGTCTCGGCCCACAACACTTGCGTCGATGTCTGGCTACGCGACGCCAACTACCGGCCGCCGCGCCGGGCCATCATCACCGCCGGCTGCGGTGGCGGACTGACGTTCGACGACCTATCGACCGCCCACGCGCCGCTGACGGCCGACCTGCGGGCCACGCCGGCACAACTGGCCGCGCTCATGCGCCGGCTGCACCTCGGCGCGGAGCTGTACCAGTTGGCCCGCGGCATCCACACCGCCGCCCTGGCCGACCCGTGCGCGCCGGGCCACGAGTGTTTCCTGCTGCAAATGGAAGACCTCGGCCGCCACAACTGCCTCGACAAGCTCCAGGGCGCGGCGCTGCTGGCCGGTATCCCGACCCGCAACCGTATTCTGCTCAGCAGCGGGCGCATCAGCAGCGAGATGATCAACAAGGCTCGCCGTCTGGAGACGCCCATCGTCTGTTCGCGCACCTCGCCCACCAGCCTGTCCGTGGCCCTGGCCGAGGCGTGGAACCTGACTCTGGTGGCCTATTTGCGACAGGATCGGATGCGTGTCTATACGCATCCGGAGAGAGTTATCAGTAAGCAGTAAGCAGTAAGCAGTATCCGGTATCCAGTCTTCAGGCAGAAGACCGAATATAGGACACTGAATACTGGACACTGAATACTGGACACTGGATACTGGACACTGAATACTGGACACTGGATACTGGACACTGAATACTGGACACCGACCCATGACCGACCAAGTAACCCTCACCATCGACGGGCAGGAAGTGACCGTGCCGGCGGGCACAACCATCCTCAACGCCGCCGCCTCGGTGGGCATCACCATCCCCGCCGTCTGCTACCATCCCCACCTGACGGCCAACGGCCTGTGCCGGGTGTGCTCGGTCGATGCCGGGCGGCGGCTGCAAGCGGCCGCCTGCGTGACCCAGGTGTCGCCGGGCATGGTCGTCAACACCCAGAC
>DAOSMQ010000509.1:0-2266 GCA_035372725.1 Promineifilum sp. (SeqCode) | reverse complement strand
CTGGATCGGCATGTATGATCCGGCCAGCGGCGCGCGCCTGCCGGTGACGGTCGAGGGGGAGCTACAGTCCAACGGCGTCTATCTGGCCGGCTGGGTCGAGGTGGCCTGCGCCGTCCAGGACGTCGATTGCCAGCCGTGATGTCGCCCGTGGACGCCGACGCCATCCCGCTCTACACCGGCCCGCGCGCCGGGGACAGCGCCGCCCACCCCTTCTTCACTGCCGACGCCGCCGCCCGTTCGCTCAACCGGGCGCGGCTTGTCGAATTGCCGGGCGTTACCGGCGCTGCGGAACTGCTCGGCCGCTCGGCGTCGGAACTGCTCTCGGCCGCGGCGGTGACTGCCCTCGTGCGCGCCGCGGCCGACCGTCTGGCTCTCGACCCCGACGATCCGGCGCTGCTGCGCGCCTTCGACGCCGCCTTCGACGCGCCGCCGACCCGCCCGGCGGCGCTGGCCGTGGCCGAGGCGGTTGGCCGGCGGCTGGGGGCGCTGCTGCTGATGCTCTGGCGCGGCGACGCGGCCAACCGCGCCGCGCGGCCGGAGTGGGACGAAGCCCACTGGGCTTTCTGGCGGGCGGTCGAGCGGGTGGTTGTCGGCGGCGGGCTGCTGGCCGGGCGGCTGGGCGAGGCGACCGTGCCCGCGGCGGGGGCGTTTCTGGCTGCGGCCGGCTGCCCCATCGCCGTCGAGCGCTCGCCCTACGGCAATGCCATCGCCATCGCCGGCCTGGCCCGCCACGCGCCAGCTGGCGCCGAGCGCATGCTCCTGTTCGATTTTGGCCACACGGCGGTCAAGTGCGGCCTGGCCACCTACCGTCAGGGCGCATTGGCCGGCCTGGAGAGGCGGCCATCTTTGCCGCCGCCGTGTGAGGACGGCTGGCCCGCGCACGCCGGCGCGGCGTGGGCGCGGCCGCGCTGGGAGCGCATGGCCGCGGCCATCACCGCCGCGTGGGCCGCGGAGGTCGCGCCGGGCCAGGGCGAGCGGGTCGCCGTGGGACTGTGTCTGGCCAGCCACCTGCACGACGGCCACCCCATCGGCCGCGACCGCGGCTGCTACACGGCGCTGGGCGAACTGGCCCCGCACCTGGCCACGTTCCTGCGCGATGACCTGCGGGCGCGGCTAGGCCTCTTCCGCGCGCTGGCCGTCCTCCACGACGGCCTGGCCGCGGCCAGCACCCGCGCCGGCGAGCCGCGCACCGTCGTGCTGACACTGGGGACGGCGATTGGGGCGGGGTATCCGCTGGGGGAGGTGGGGTTGCGGGCGATGAAACTCGGTTTGTAAGGGCTATGTGTCTATACTTGGGCGTGTATGGGGCCACAACGAGAGGGACACCCTGTTTCGATGTGTTGCTCATGGGGGCAAAAGAGGTTAGCAGACATGACACAAACGGCCATTGACCAACTGCGCGCCCTTCACGACGAGTTGGGCGCGCACGCCGACCTGGTGGAAATGCTGGACGCGCGCGACCGGGTCTATGCCCGCTACGGGCGGGCTTTTGCCCCCGAAAACCTGCCCGAATTGACGGCCGGCGACTACCTGTCCTTCCTGCGCTTCGAGAACAATGGCCACTGGTCAAGTATTCACCGCTACGGCAGCCGCACAACCAGCGATATGCCGGCTTTGCGGCGGGCGTTGGGCGTCCTGACCGACGAGCAGCGGCCGTTGGCCGAGCGTTACGACGAGGCGACCGGCGGCGCGGTCAAAGGCATCGGCCGGGCCATCGCCACCCCCATCCTCCACGTTGTCTACCCCGACCGTTACGGCGTCTGGAACAGCCAAAGCCACGCCGGGCTACAGGCCATCGGCGCGCTGCCACGGTTTGAACCGGGCTGGACAGATGGGCAAAAGTATGAGGCGGTCAACGAGACGCTGCTGGCTCTGGCGGAGGCGCTGCGAATCGATCTGTGGACGCTTGACGCCGTCTGGGAGGTCTTGCGCCGGCGGCGGCCCCTGGCGCCGCCCTTCGACAGTATCTTTATTGATCGCGCCGAGGCGGAGTGGGCCTTCGATCTCTTCGCCGAAACGGCGACGCGGCTGGGCGGTGGGCCAGATGACCCGCGCATTGCCGTGACGCTGCCCCATGATCAAACAATGATGCGGCTCAACTTCGGCCCGTGGATGGCCATCGATGTCTCACGGAAACGTGGGAAAATGGATATCGTGTTGCCCATTGCAGAGGCCGAGACTCTGGGGTTAACTGAACACGACGAGCCGTTCAGGAATGATCCCGGCATGGCCGTGGTCTTCATCCCGCTGGAAAGCGCGCGAGACA
>DAOSMQ010000508.1:0-2268 GCA_035372725.1 Promineifilum sp. (SeqCode) | reverse complement strand
CCGGCAACCGCACCCCCAACCTCTCCCCCACCTTCATCGCCGATCTGGCGGCCAAACTCGGCCTGACCTTCAACCCCCTCCAGCGCGAGACGGGCGAAGACGAGTTCGGCCCCGAAGACGTTTTCCACTACATCTACGCCCTCCTCCACAGCCCCACCTACCGCGAGCGCTATGCCGAGTTCCTGAAGATCGACTTCCCCCGCGTGCCCCTGACCGGCGACGCGGCCCTCTTCCGGGCGCTGGCCGGGCTGGGGCGCGAACTGACGGCCCTGCACCTGCTCGAAGCGCCGCAGGTCAACCAGTTCATCACCCGCTACCCCGTGCCCGGCGACAACCGCGTGGCCGCAGGCTACCCCCAATTCACCCACGCCGCCGGCGAAGCGGCCGGCCGGGTCCATCTCAACCCGACGCAGTACTTCGACGGCGTGCCGCCGGAGGTGTGGGCGTTCCACGTCGGCGGCTATCAGGTGCTCGACAAGTGGCTGAAGGACCGCCGCGGCCGGCAGTTGTCCTATGACGACCTGACCCATTACCAGCGCGTCGTCGTCGCCCTGCAACGCACGCTGGCGCTCATGACCGCCATCGACGCCGCCATTCCAGCCTGGCCCCTGGCCTGACGCCGCCGCCGCCCAGCCGGCCAAGCCGCCCCGGCGCGTGGGCCTGTCATGCCCAGGTCATGACCTTCGTTACTATTGCCCGCGCCCGCTTTGATCTATAGTAGTTAATTAGGCGGGTTGCCGTCGTCGCCCGGCCACGCCCCGCCGCTGTTCTTTGTGGCCTGGTTACGCCCGCCAGCCGCCCTCGCGGCCCGCGGCGCGGAGGAAACTGCACCATGTCCAAGATCGATCCCCTCATTCGCGATTTCCTCGCCCAGAAGAAGATCGCCGTCGTCGGCGTGTCCGACAAGCGCGAGACGGGCTGCAATGCCGCCTATCAGCGCTTCGTCGCCGCCGGCTACACGGTCTTCCCCGTCAATCCGCGCCTGTCTACTTACCAGGGCGCGACCTGCTACCCCGACCTGCGGGCCATTCCGGAGAAGCCGGATGCCGTCTTCATCCTGGCCAACCCCCGGGTGACCGACCAGATCGTCGCCCAGTGTGTCGAGCTGGGCGTCGGCCACGTATGGATGCACTGCATGATGGGCGTGAAGCCCGGCGCGGCGGCCAACATGACCAGCGTCTCGGCCGACGCCGTGCGCGTCTGCCGCCAGAACGGCATCGCCGTCATCCCCGGCACCTGCCCCAATCAGTACCTGAAGCCCGACTTCGGCCACCGCCTGATGCGGGCGCTGGCCGGCGTCCTGGGCAACCTGCGCGTGGACGACAGCGCCCCCGAATCGGCCCCGCGCGTGGCCCACTAGCGCGGCGAGGGAGGTTGGTTGGCCATGAAGCCTGTTCTCGTCACCTATGCCACCATGGCCGGCTCGACGGCCGATGTGGCCGAGACGATCGCCGCGGAGCTGCGCGCCGCCGGGCTGCCGGTCGAGGTCGCGCCGATGGCGGCCGTGGGCGCGCTGGATGGCTATAGCGCCGTCGTCGCCGGCGGGCCGATGATCATGGGCTGGCACCGCCAGGCGGCCGGCTTTCTGCGGCAACACCGGCGCGACTGGGCGCGGCTGCCGCTGGCCGTGTTCGTCATGGCCCTCAGCCTGACGGCCACGGCCGAGCGGACGGTCGCCGGCGTGCCCGTCTTCGTCGATGAACAACTGCCCCGGCCGGCGACTACCGGCGGGCTGCGCTGGCGCCAGCGCTATGCCCAGCTGGGGCGCTACGTCCGGCCCATCGTCGCCGCCGCCGGGCCGGCGAAGCCGCGCAGCGTCGGCGTCTTCGGCGGCCGGATGGAGTATGGCCGGCTGAAGCCCTGGGCGGTGCTGTTCGTCATGGGCGTCATCCAGGCTCCGGCGGGCGATCGGCGCAACTGGGAGGCGATCCGCGCCTGGGCGGCCGGGTTGCCGGCGGCGCTGGGACTGGCGGTGGAGCCGGCGCTACGGGAAATGGCCGTCGCCTAGCCCACCGCCCATCCGCATGGTTAAACACCTGACAGGTGCGCGGCCGCGGTCGCTCACCTGTCAGGTAGGCGTGTTTTCGGCTACACTCCCCGCGGAGAATGACCACATGACGACACCCGTTCGCCGCGAGAGCCGCCGGGGCCACTATTACTGGTACGGCTATCGCCGCCACCGCGACAAGCTGCGCAAGGTCTATCTGGGGCGCGCCGCCGATCTGACCGTGCCGGCGCTGGTTGCCGCCGGCCATCGGTTCAGCCAGG
>DAOSMQ010000507.1:0-2272 GCA_035372725.1 Promineifilum sp. (SeqCode) | reverse complement strand
CGGCCGTCTGCCGGCAGTGGTTGCTCTGGGGCGCGCCGGTGGTCACCAGGTGGTCACTGCCCTGGGCCAGCGCGTCGGCGACGAGGAACTCCAGCTTGCGCGTCTTGTTGCCGCCCGTGGCCAGGCCCGTCTGGTCATCGCGTTTGATCCACAGCTCCGGCCCGCCCAGATGACGGCTGAGGCGCTCCAACCGCTCGATGGGCGTGGGCAGGTAGGCAATGGGCACTCGTGGAGGAAATTTCGGGTCCATAGGCGTCTTCACAAACGGACGGCGCAATCTCACTTGGCGGCTCAGAGGGTATTGTAGCCGATTTGCTGGCCGTGTCGATTGGGCGCATACCACACCCGCCGATGCGTTCTGCTACAATGTGGGTCAATGAACTACGGTTTTGAGAGCCTGCCCGAGAACGACACCCTGACCAAAAGCCTCTTTCACCATACCCTGATGGCCTTCTACGCGCCGGCGCGTTGGCCGTTGGCACTGGTCGTGCTGGCGCTGGCGGCGCTGGCGGCGTTTGTGGGAGCAGTGTGGTGGTGGCTATCCGGCGAGACAAGTCCGGCTGTCGTCGCGGCCCTGCTCATAGCTCTGGCGATGGCCGTCGATGTGGCCATCCTCGTCGCCCAGCGCCGCGCCCGCATCGCCTTCGGTCTGTGGCCGGGGCAGATCGCCGCGCTGGCGCTGCCACGGACGGCGCTGGCCCTGGCCGTGACGCCGCTGGGCCTGTGGCTGGGCTGGCCCGCCGCCGTGGCGCTGCTGGCGGGCATTCAGCTTGCCGGCGTCGTGGTGCTCGCCCGCGCCACCCTCGTCGAGCCGCATCGCCTGACACTAAGCCGCCTCGACGTGCCCACCGACCGCCTGCCCGCCGGCACACCGCCCGTGCGCATCCTCCACATCAGCGACATCCACCTGGAACGTCCGGGCGTGCGCGAGGAGCAACTACTGGCGCTGGCTAAAGAGACTGCGCCCGACCTTATTCTCATCACTGGCGATTATGTCAATCTGTCTTATAACCTTGATGGGGAGACCCACGCCGCCGTGCGCTGCCTGCTGGGTCAGCTTTCGGCCCGCTATGGCGTGTTTGCCGTCCTGGGCACGCCCGCGGTCGATCTCGAAGTGGCCGTCCCGCCGCTCTTCGACGGCCTGCCGGTGCGCCTGTTGCGTGACGAAGCCGTGGCCGTGCCCGTGGCCGGCGGGACCGTCACCCTGCTCGGCCTTGACTGCCACCACGACATCGCCCGCGACGCGGCGACGCTGGAGCGCGTGCTGGCCAGCGCGCCGGACAATGGGCCGCGCATTCTCCTCTACCACTCGCCCGACCTGATGCCCGACGCGGTCCGGCGCGGCATCGATCTGCACCTCTGCGGCCACACCCACGGCGGGCAGGTGCGCCTGCCGCTCATCGGCCCCCTGCTGACGGCCTCGTCGCTCGGCCGTCGCTACGTCATGGGCCACTACCGCGAGGGGCGAACGCATCTCTATGTCAGCCGCGGCATCGGCTTTGAGGGGCTGAGCGCGCCGCGCGTGCGTCTGCTCTGTCCACCGGAGGTGGCCCTGCTCACACTAGGCTCTGCTGGCGCTCTTGCCGCCGCGCCCTAGCTGAGCGACGACCACACTTCCAGTTTGGCCCGCACGCGGCGGATGACCTCATTGGTGAACTGGTCGGTCGTGGCCGTGCCGTGCAGGTCGGCCGTGCGCACACCGTCGTAGACCGCCTCCAGCGTAGCCTCATAGATGGCCCGGCTGGCGGCCTTCAGTTCCTTCTCCTTCATGTAGCCCAGCAGTCCGGCCGCGGCCAGGAGCATGGCCATGGGGTTGGCCACGTTTTTGCCCTCCAGACTCGGCGCGGTGCCGTGGGGCGCTTCGGCCATCACGCAGTCAATGACGCCCTCCGGGTTGAGCGAAATGACCATCGACTCCGACCCGGCAATGGAGCCGAACATCTGCAACACCAGGTCAGAGAGCAGGTCGCCATCGCGGTTGAGCGTCGGGATGACCAGCGCCTCGCCGCTGGTGGCGATGAGCAGGGCCAGGGTGGCGTCGATGAGTTGCGGCTCGTAGCGCACGTCGGGGTGGCGTGTCGCGGCGGCGTCCATCTCCTCCTTGAACATGCCCTCGTAGACCGGACTGACAGTGTACTTCGGCCCGCCGAAGACCTTGGCCTCGTTCTGCTGAGCGTGCTGGAAGGCAAACTCGGCCACAGCCCGGCAGACCCAGCGGGAGATCTTCTCGGTGCGATAGGCATACTCGTCCAGGCCGCCGGCCACACCCTCG
>DAOSMQ010000506.1:0-2273 GCA_035372725.1 Promineifilum sp. (SeqCode) | reverse complement strand
CCTTACGCCGCTCGTGGATGTCGCTGCCGGGTTCGCGGCCGGCCGTGTCGGCCTTACGCCGCTCGTGGATGTCGCTGCCGGGTTCGCGGCCGGCCGTGTCGGCCTTGCGCCGCTCGTGGATGTCGGCGTTGGCAGCCGTGTTGGTTGCTTCTGTCATGGGACACAATTATAGACGACCATAGGGGCGAATACGAAGAAAGGCCCCGCCGGGATTCGCCGGCCGCACTGACCGCGGGTAAAATCCCCCTTTGAGATCGACGTGATCGCCGCATGGCGACTGTATCCCTAGCGCCTCGTGGCCCGTTACCTGTTTACTGGAGAATGACATGCGTGTACTCATCACCGGCGCGGCCGGCTTTCTGGGGTCGCATCTGTGCGACCGGTTCATTGCCGAAGGGCATACCGTCGTTGGCATGGACAACCTCATCACCGGCAACATGGACAATATCGCTCATTTATTTGGGCACGAGCGGTTCGGCTTCATCAAGCACAACGTCAGTAACTATATCTACGTCGATGGCCCGCTCGACGCCGTGCTGCACTTTGCCTCCCCGGCCAGCCCCAACGACTACCTGGAGCACCCCATCCCCACCCTGAAGGTCGGCTCCCTGGGCACGCATAACACGCTTGGCCTGGCCAAGCACAAGGGTGCGCGCTATCTGTTGGCCTCCACCTCCGAGGTCTACGGCGACCCGCAGGTGAATCCGCAGCCGGAGAGCTACTGGGGCAACGTCAACCCCATCGGCCCGCGCGGCGTCTACGACGAGGCCAAGCGCTTCGCCGAAGCGATGACCATGGCCTACCATCGCTATCATGGGCTGGAGACGCGCATTGTGCGCATCTTCAACACCTACGGCCCGCGTATGCGCCTCAACGACGGCCGCGTGGTGCCCAACTTCATCTACCAGGCCCTGACCAACCAACCGCTGACGGTCTATGGTCGCGGTGTCCAGACGCGGGCGTTCCAGTACTACTCTGACCTGATCGAGGGTATCTATCGCCTGCTGCACTCCGACGAGAGCCAGCCGGTCAACATCGGCAACCCGCACACGGAGATCACCGTCCAAGACCTGGCCGAGCGCATCGTGCGGCTGTCGGGCAGCCAATCGGAGATCATCTGTGTGGAGCCGACGGACGACCGTTTTGTAGACGATCCCCAGGTGCGCCGGCCCGACATCACCCGCGCGCGCACACTGCTCGGTTGGGAGCCGCGCGTGCCGGTCGACGAGGGTTTGGCCGAGACGATCGCTTATTTCCGGCAACGCATTTGACCGCGTCTCTCCGGCACTTGGCGTATGAGGCCCGGCCGTTGGCGGCGCGGGCTGGCCTGGCGGTCGTGGCCGTTCTGGCCGCGCTGCTCATTGCCCGGCTGCCGCTGCCGCTGGCGGCCGGGCTGGTGCTGGGCGCGGCCGCCGTCGTCCTGACGCTCATCCAGCCGCTGGTGGGGCTGGGCCTGGCGCTACTGCTTGGCCCGTGGGGAGCGCTGCAGGGCGTCGTCCTGGGCAACAGCCTGCTGGATGTTGGCCAGCTGGCTCTCTTGTTGACCGCGGCGGCATGGCTGGGTTCCTGTCTGGCGCGCCGCCGCCTTGTCGTGCCCTTCACGCCGCTGAACTTGCCCTGGCTGCTCTTCGTGGGCGTGGCGGCGGTGTCGCTGCTGGACGCGCCGTCGGTTGCCCTGGGCCTGATCGAGTTAGTCAAGTGGCTGCAAATGGCTTTTGTCGTCTGGCTGGTGGTCGATCTGGCCGCCCCGCCGCGCCGCCCGGCCGTGGCCAATATTCTCCTGGCGCTCTTGCTGTTGGCCGGCCTATCGCAGGCGCTCATCGGCATCTGGCAGTTTGGTCTGCGTGGCGATGGGCCGGAGCACTTTATCGTCCTCGGCCACTTCTATCGCGCCTATGGGACGTTTGAGCAGCCCAACCCCTTCGGCGGCTACATGAATCTGACGGCGCTGCCAGCCATTGGCCTAGCGATGGGGCTGCTGATCAGCTTTCGCCGGCCAGACAGCCCGCTGCGCGCCTGGTCAGGCCGGCTGTGGTTGGCCTTTGTGGGTCTGTGCGCGGTGGCGACGACGTTGGCGTTGGTCTTCTCATGGAGCCGTGGGGCGTGGCTGGGGTTTCTGGCGGGCGCGGGTGTGCTGGCGCTGTTCAGCACGCGGCGGCCGCTGGCCGGGTTGGCCCTGGCGGCGCTGGCCGCGGTCGTTGTCGGCGGCGGGTTGCTGCTGGGGGTGACAACGGGGTTTGGCCCGGCGCTCTCCGTGGCCGACCGTCTGGGCG
>DAOSMQ010000505.1:0-2281 GCA_035372725.1 Promineifilum sp. (SeqCode) | reverse complement strand
GGGCTGGAGGTTCTGCCACAGCGCCCACGCCTCCGGGTAGAGCGTGTCCGACTGCGTGCCGCGCACGGCCAGCGTCGGCCGGCGCAGCCCGGGCAGCTCGTCCCAGACGTTAGCCGGCGGCCGGGCGTAGAAGCCCGCCTCCCACTCGCGTGGGTAGCGCAGGACGACTTCGCCCGTGGCCGGGTCGTCGCCCAGGCCATCGTTGACGTAGTCCCACAGGGCTTCATCTGACCAGCCGGCGAAGACGGCCTTGTCGCGGAAGCGGGCAAAGGCGTCGGCGCGGCTGGGCCAGCGGTCGCGGCGGCGCAGCGCGGCCAGGACAAATGGCCGCTCGGCGGCCATCTGCGGGTGTGCCCGGACGGCGGCCAGGACATGCGGCGGCAAAAAGACCGGCTCGATGAGGACCAGCGCCCGGAAGCGCTCCGGCTGCCGGCGGGCGGCGATCATCGTCGCCACCGCGCCCAGCGAGTGGCCGACGCCGATGACCTGCGCCAGCCCCTGCTGGTCGAGGAAGCGCAGCAGGTCGCCGGCGATGGCGTCCCAGGTGAAGTCGATGGCGGCCTCCGGCGGGCCGGCGGCGTCGCCGTCGGACGACAGGGGCCAGAGCGGCCGGTGGTGGGCGGCCACGACGTGGTAATGCGCGGTCAGCGGGACCAGGAATTGGCGGAAAGAGCCGGGCGTGTAGGCGTTGGGGTGGGCGAAGTGCAGCACGGGGCCGCGGCCGCCGAAGTCGTCGTAAGGGATCATGGCTCTCTATACGTATCGATCTGTTAGCCGGCGCTCAGCCGTGGGCGCGGGGCGTGTAGTGCCGCCGCAGCCAGATACTCAGGCCATCGAGGCCGGGGAAGAGAACGCGCTCAGTGACGTTGGCCTGGTCGAGCTTGTCGCGAATCTCCCACTTGAGCGCCGCGGGGATGATGTAGCGGGCGTAGAACTCCGGCCGCGCTGCCAGCCACCCGTCCACGCGCATGGTAGCGCTGGACATGACCGACAGCAGCGCGTACTGATTCACCACGCGGTCATCGATCGACGGCGGCTCCAAAAAGAGCAGGCACGGCTCGTCCTGGGGCTGGGCCAGACCATCGATGCCCGGCGCAAGGCGGTCGAGCATCTCCACAGTGAACAGGTCGGCGCCCTCCTGCTTCAGTTCGTTCTGCAAGCGCTCCGGCAGCGCGGCATGGACTTTAACATAGTCCACCGCCCAGATGACGCCGTCACAGGTGAAGGCATCCAGGTTGGCCGTGGCGAAGTGCATGGCCACGTAGGGCGAGAACGTCCAATCCATCAGCCGCGTGGGCAGGCCGTGGTGCTGGGCCAACGTCAGCCAGTTCCAGTTGGAGTCGTCGGGCACGGCGTCGCGGTGGGCATACTTGCGGAAGTTGCGCAGCAGGTGCTTTTCTAGCCGGTCGTAGCCCTGGCCTAGGCGCATGAGCGAGGTGGACAGGTCGTAGTGCGCGTCGGACAGGCCGCGAAAGGCCAGTTGCGCCCGGAAGCGGTTGATAGTGGGCTGCCAGGCGGGCTGGAACAGTTTGTCGTGCAGGTCGAGCCAACTCTCGACGAGAATGTCGCTCATGCTGTCGCGTCGTTCCAGTCGCCGATCCAGTGAACCCATTCCAGCCCGGCGTTTTGGGCCGCGGCGGCGAGGCGGTGGTCGGCGGTCCAGAAATGCGCGTCTTCGCGCGCGGCGAGGGCGAGATACTGGGCGTCGTAGGCTTTGTGCTGGCTGACGCGCCCGGCCCAATAGAGCGCCTGCTCGTGCAACTCTGCGGTTGGGGCAATGCTCTGGACGCCAGATTCGCGCAGCTCATAGAGTATCGGCAACGCCCTCTGCTCCCGCAATCGACCGCTGGCCACGCCACGACGAATGGCCGTTACCAACTCATACTCCATGAGCATTGGCGCGATGAGTTGTTCACCCTGCGCGATCCAATGACTGATCGCCGCTGTCGCCAGGTCTGCATAGGGCAGCGGCAGCGCCAGGGCAACGACCAGATTGGCGTCGATCACGATTGTCATTCGTTCAGCCCCATCCTTTGCCAGAGTTCCTCTTCTCGCTCAGCACGGTCGTTGAGGATGAACTCTTCCGGGAACGCGCCTGATTCCAGACGAATAGCTTCACGGATTTGGGCGAGTGCGGCGATTGTCGTCAGTGTTTGCCGCTTGCGCGTTTCATCGTCACGCTCAACCAGATAATGGGCCACAGCCTCACGGATTACTTCGGACATACTGCGCCCCTCGGCCGCGGCCAACTGCTGCAAGCTCTCGTGCTGCGCGCGCTCTA
>DAOSMQ010000504.1:0-2290 GCA_035372725.1 Promineifilum sp. (SeqCode) | reverse complement strand
CCGCCGGCCGGCCGCGCGCCGCCCGGACGGCGGCCTCGATGTCGGCGTCGATCTCGTCCGGCGTGCGCAGCCGCCTGACGGCGGCCTCGATCTGCGCGTCCAGATCGGGCGTAAGGGCGTCCGCCTGGCGGGCGTCCAGTTGCTGCATAATGATGGCCGCCTGCTTGACCAGTTGTGGCCGGACGCGCTGATAAAGCTCAGGGGCGACCTTGGCCGCCTCCATATCGTCGTCCAGTTCGCGCACCTGCCGCAGCAGCGCGTCGCGGCGCAGCGCCAGGCTGTCCGCCTCTTCGCGCGCCAGGCGGACGTCTTCGTCTTCGGCGGTCACGAACGGCCGGGCCAGGTAGAGCACGACCACGACGACCAGGGCCACGCCCAACAAAAGTGAACCGAGGGTGATTCCAGCGATCACAGCGATGCTTCCTCCGGCGGCTATTGGGCCAGCAATTGCGGGATGATCTGGTCGAGCATGGCCGTGTTCACTGCGCCGATCTGCACGTGGCGGATGATGCCGTCCTTGTCGATGATGAATGTCTCCGGCACGCCGGTGATCTCGTAGGTCTGCGAGATGTCCGTGCCCAGATCGGGCGCGTGGGGGAAACTGACGCCGAACTCCTTCATGTAGGCCAGCGAGTTCGGTTCCACGTCGGCATAGGCCACGCCCAGAACGACGACGCCCTGGCCGGCGTAGCGCTGCCAGGCGGCTTCCAGCATCGGCGTCTCGTCGCGACATTCGACGCACCACGAGGCCCAGAAGTTGAGCACGACGACCTGACCGCGCATGTCGGCCAGGTTGGCTGTCGTCCGGCCGTCCCAGTCATAGCCGTCGAAGAACTCCACGTCGAAGTCGGGCGCTTGCTGGCCCACTTCCGGCCGCGTGGCGGTGCTGTTGAGCAGTCCCCAGCCCAGCAGGGCGATCAGGGCGATGACGCCCACCCACAGCAGGATAATCGACAAGCGCAGCGGCCGGCGCGCCTTGGCCGGCTCGGCCGCGGGTGGGGTCGTTGGCGTTGGGATTGTTTCACTCATGTGACTAGCCCCTATCTTCCCGTCGCTATTCCTTTAGCTCCCGCTCCACGCGGGCGATGTAGTCATCCAGGGCTTCGTCGCCGCGGCGCTCATCGGCGCGGGGCGGCGACGCGGCCGTGCCGGTCGTGGCCATGCCGGTCGTGGCCATGCCGGTCGCGACCGTGCTGGTCGTGGCCGTGCCGGTCGTGACCGTGCCGGTCATGCCGGCGACGGTTGCCGCCGGCCCGGTCGCGCGCATGCTGCGCAGCAGCCGGGCAAACAGCAGCGCCCCCAGCAAGACGACCAGCACCGGCAAGACCCATAGAACCACCAGACTGGCCCCGTGGCGGGGCGGGTCGGCCAGGACGCCATCGCCATATTGCCGGGCGAAGTAGTCGAGCACGTCCTGCCGCGTCTCGCCCGCGGCCAGCTTGGTGCGGATCAGTTCGCGCCAGTCGGCGCAGGCCTGCGTCGGGCAGACATCCAGCGGCGTGCTCTCGCACACCGGGCAGTAGAGGTCTTTGGCGACCTCGTTCACCTCGTCGTCGGTGATCGTGCCGTCGTCCTGGGCCAGGGCCACGGCCGGCAACAGGGCCAGCAGCAGGGCCAGGACGAGCCAGCGAACGAGTCGGTAATATCGCGTCATTGTCGTTTGTTTCTACTGCGCGCCGTGGCGACGATGCGTCCCCGGCCTAGTCGCCCACGACCACGGCGGCCGGCTTGCGGGCGCGAGCAGGAGCCTTCTCCCGGTCGGGCCAGGCGGCGATGAGCGTGCCGAGAATGAAGATGACGCCGCCTGCCCAGATCCAGTTGATGAGCGGGTTCAGGAAGATGCGGAACGTGGCCGCGTCGGCCGTCGTCGGCTCCCAGTTGACCAGGATGACGTAGAAGTCCTCGGTAATCGTCGAGCGGGCCGAGGGGATAGTCATCGGCTGGCCGGAGCGCTGGAAGAACTCGATCTGCGGCGTCAGTTTGCGCAGGAACTCGCCGTCCCGATAGACATCCACGTCGGCTTCGGTGACCAGCAGGTCGTCGGCCCCCGGAAAGCGGCTGACGCTGTTGAAGACCATTTCAAAGTCACCCACCTGGACACTCTCACCGGCCGTCAGGCGAATCTGCGTCTCGCTCTGATAGAGGCCATCGGCGACGATGCCGAAGGCCATGATGAGCACACCCATGTGGATCCAGTAGCCGCCGTAGCGCCGCCGATTGCGGACCATCAGCGTCGTGAAGGCCGTCCAGACGTTCTCGCCCTTGCCCATGCGCGCCCGCGTGCCCTTGG
>DAOSMQ010000503.1:0-2314 GCA_035372725.1 Promineifilum sp. (SeqCode) | reverse complement strand
CACGGCGGCGTCGCTGATCGGCGACCCGTTCCTGCTGCGGACGGTTGGCGGGCGGCCGTTGCGCCTCTCGCCCGGCGTGGCCGCGCCCCACAGCGCCGCCGCGGCGGAGATGCTGGCCGCGGCCGTGCTCGACGCGGTGGCACTCGCCCCGGGCGAGACGG
Organism: Promineifilum sp. (SeqCode); assembly: GCA_035372725.1. Taxonomy (GTDB): domain Bacteria; phylum Chloroflexota; class Anaerolineae; order Promineifilales; family Promineifilaceae; genus Promineifilum. The sequence goes on along the minus strand of DAOSMQ010000503.1, from coordinate 2,153 downwards.
TGCTGGAGAGCCGCGCCGGCCCCGGCTGGCTGACAGCGGCATTGGCGGCCCGCGCGGCCGAGGTCATCGCCATCGAGCCGAATCCCGACGCCGTGGCCGACGCGGCCGAGAACCTCGACGCCTTCGACAACGTGTCGCTCTACGAGGCCACGGAGGCGGAAGCGCTGCCGGCGCTGGCGCAGACGCCAGCCGTGGCCGTCTTCCACGGCGCGGGCGAGTTGCCGGCGGCGGCGCTGGACTGGCTGGCACAGGCGCGGCCGGAGCGGCTGGTCGTCGTCGCTGAGGTCGGGCTGCTGGCCAAGGAGGCCAAGCGGCTGGCGGGGGCGGGCTACCGGCCGGTGGCATTCCAGCCGGTGGATGTGGGGCCGCAGGGGTTTGAGGTGGAGGTGGTGGGCGGATGGGCGCGCTAAACCCAAAGCAACTACAGCTTCATCAGCAATCGCAAGATACTCTCCACTCGTTGCATCGTCTTAGTCGATACACTTCCCAAGGGGCGATCACCTAATCTCTCCTTAGAAATCGACCTGAGCGCGTCGCACAGTATTAAGCTGGGGGCCATCACGCCACCCTCCGGTGGTTGAATTGGTACATGAATAGGGACTCCGCGATCAGTGCGAGTGAGGGGAACAACAAAAACGAGGTCGGCTGGGCCGGTATTGAAATAGGTCGTGGAGACAATCAGTACTGGCCGCCGTCCACCCTGTTCACGACCTTTTGTGGGGTCAAGATTGGCCCACCAGATCTCGCCTCGGCTGGGTGAAGGCATCACAGTAGACCATCCAGTCCATCGCTTAAGGTTGCATCCCACTCGGCTCGTTCCTCCTGAAGCTCTTGCCACGCCTCAGGGTTGGCCCGCAATGCCGCATAGGCTTCGTTAGTTGCCTCCAGGAGCCGCTGACCTTCTAACAGATCCACGGCTTCCTCCAGAACGGCCTGCATGGAGCTATCATACTGCTCAGCAAGGGCTTGGAGGATGTCGCGAGTTCGCCGTGATATTCTTATCGTTGTTGTTGCGCTCGTCCCCATGATTTCATTGCTCCACAATTTAGTATACAATTGAGTATACATAGGAGAGAGCGTTTTTGTCAACGCATGCGGGCAGGCGGAGATCTCTTTTCTTACGCCCAAAACATCTCCCCCGGCGCGGCGGCCATAACGACCTCTTGCAGCAGGGCGATGCCCTTGGCCAGCCCTTCGTCGGTGGACATCAGCGCGTCCTCGTGCTCGATGGAGATGACGTAGTCGTAGCCGACCAGCCGCAACATGCTGACGATGGCGCGCCAGACGGCGGCGTCGTGGCCGTAGCCGATGCTGCGGAACGTCCACGCCCGCTCCAGGATGCGGTCATAGGCCTTGTGGTCGTTGCAGCCATTGACGCGGATGTTGTGGGCGTCCAGGGCGCAGTCTTTGCCGTGGACGTGGAAGATGGCCGGGCCGAGGGCGCGGATGGCTTCGACCGGATCGACGCCGTTCCACCACAGGTGGCTGGGGTCGAAGTTGCAGCCTAGGGCCGGGCCGGTGGCCGCGCGCAGCCGCAGCAGCGTCTCGACGTTGTAGACCAGCATGCAGGGGTGCATCTCGAAGGCGACCCGGACGTTGTGGCCGGCGGCGAACGTCTCCAACTCGCGCCAGTAGGGAATGGCGACCTCGTTCCACTGGTAGTCGAGCATGCGCAGGAAGTCGGGCGGCCAGGGGCAAGTGACCCAGTTGGGCGATGTGTCGCCGGGCGCGCCGGCCGGCAGACCGGCGAAGCCGTTGACCACGGGCACGCCCAGGGCCTCGGCCAGGCGGATGGCGGCGCGCAACTCGGCGTCGGCCGTCTGGGCCACGGCCGGGTCGGGGTGCAGCGGGTTGTTGTGGACGCTGAGAGCGCTGAGCAGCAGCCCGCGCGCGGCGATGGCCTCCTGGAAGGCGGCGCGGGCGCGCTCATCGTCGAGCAGGTCGGCCGGGCGGCAGTGCTGGCTGCCGGGGTAGCCGCCGGCGCCAATCTCCACGGCGGTCACGCCGGCGGCGACGGCCTTGTCGAGGGCGACCTCGAGGGGGAATTGTTGGAACAGGGCGGTGAAGACACCGATGCGCATGGGGGACTCCTTTTTAGTGGTTAGCGGTCAGTGGTCAGTGGGTCAGTGGTCAGTAGGTCAGTGAACAGTAAA
>DAOSMQ010000502.1:0-2322 GCA_035372725.1 Promineifilum sp. (SeqCode) | reverse complement strand
CGCGCCCGCCCGCGCCGCGCGGATGGCGGCGACGGACGCGGCGCGCAGGTCGCGCACCTGGCCGAGGCCCATCCACAAGATGGGCTGCTCGCTGTCGGGGGCGTGCTCGTAGGTCAGCGTGAAGCTGTGGCCGCTGAAGTTGACATGGGGCGGGCGCACGGCAACGCCCAACCGGACGGCCTCGGCCATGTAGACGGCCGGGTGGTGGAAGCCGCCCGCGTCGGCCAGGCGGGCGCAGAGGAACTCAGCCGGCCAGTGGGCCTTGACGTAGGCGGAGCGGTAGCTGACGTCGGCGTAGGCCGTGGCGTGGCCCTGGTTGAAACCGTAGCCGGCGAAGGGGACAATCTGCTCCCAGAGGCGGGCCGCCTGTTCACGACTGAAGCCGGGGCCGTCGGGCGCGGGGCGGCAGCAGCCATCGGCAAAGGCTGCGGCCAACGCTTCCAACTCGTTGGCCCGGAAGCGGCTGATCCCGCGCCGCAGGCCGTCGGCCTGCGCCCAGCTCAGCCCGGCGATCTCCACGGCGATGCGCAGGATTTGCTCCTGGAAGAGCAGCACGCCCTGGGTGCGGCCGAGGATCGGCTCCAGCGCCGGGTGGAGGTAGGTGACTGGCTCCTGGCCCCGATAGCGGGCAACGAAGGCGCGGGCCATGCCGCCCAGGGCCGGGCCGGGCTTGAAGAACGCGCCGGCAATGGCCAGGTCACCCACGTTGCGGGCGCGCAACTGGCGCAGGGTGCGCCGCGCGCCGTCACTCTCGCACTGGAAAACGCCAATGGAGTCGCCGCGGCTGAGCATATCGCCCGTGGCCGCGTCGCCGGGCGGGATGTCCTCCAGGCGGAAGGCCGGCGCATGAAAGTGGCGCACCAGTTCGACGGCATCGGCCAGCACGGTCAGGGCACGGATGCCCAGGAGGTCGAGCTTGGGCAGGCCAATGGTCTCAACGTCGCCATGCTCGTACTGGGTCGCCAGGAAGCCCTTGGGCGAGAGCAGGACGGGCACGGTGTCGGTCAGCGGGCCGGGCGTGATGACCAGACCGCCGGGGTGCAGGCCGGGATAGTGGGGCCGGCTGACGAGCAGATAGGCCAGACGGACGACCTCGCGCTGGGTCGGGTCGGCGATTTTGGCCAGCACGTCCGCCGGCGTCTCCGTCGAGCGGCGGCGCGGGTCGGGATGCCAGCCGTGGGGCAGAATGGCCACCAGCGCGTCAATGGTCTCATCGGGCAGGGCGTGGGCCTTGCCGGCCTCGCGCACGGCTGAGCGTGGCTGGAAGGTGGTCATGGTGCTGACCAGGGCAACGCGGTCGTCGCCGTAGGTCTGGCGGACGTAATCGAGCACCTCGTCGCGCCGCCGGCTACAGAAATCCAGGTCGATGTCGGGCGGACTGCGGCGGGCGGGGTTCAGAAAGCGCTCGAAGAGCAGATCGTGGGCGATGGGATCGACGGTGGTGATGCCCAGGCAATAGGCCAGCAGCGAGTTGGCCACGCTGCCGCGCGTGCTGACGGGGATGGCCGCGGAACGGGCGAAGCGCACCAGGTCGGCCACCAGCAGAAAGAGGGGCGCATAGCCGTAGTCGACCACGGCGGCAATCTCTCGCTCCAGGCGGGCCAGGGCGTCCGCGGGCAGAGCCGCGCCATAGCGCTCGGCCAGCCCGGCCGCGGCGTCGCGGTGCAGTTGGACAGGCGCGGGCATGTCGCCGGCCAGGACGGGCCAGAGCAGGCGGCCGTCGGGCAGCGCCTCGCCGCAGCCGTCGGCCACGTCGCCGGCGGCGGCCAGCAGTTCCGGGCGGTCGGCGTAGGCGGCCGCGAAGGCCTCCGGCGCGGGCCACTCCAGGGCGCTGGCCGGGTCGCCACAGTCGGGCAGGGCGCTGGGGTCTACCTCGGCCACGGGGCAATTGGCGTCGATGGCCGCCAGCAGACGTAGGAGCGGCCGCTGCTGGGCGTCGAGGCAATAAATGGGCTGGGCGGCGACAACGCGCAGGCCAAAGCGGCTGCCCAGAGCGATGATCTCCTCGGCCAGCGGCCGGCCCGGCCCGGCCATCAGGTCGGGGCTGACCGCCAGGCAGCACCCTTCGCCGAAGACGCCGCCGAGCTGGGCCACGTAGCGCGTCGCCGCGGCGCGGTTGCCGGCCCGCAGGAAGCGCTCTAGCCAGCAGGCGCGGCCACCAGTCAGGCAGACCAATCCGTCGGCATTGGCGCGTAACTCGGCCCACGTCAGGCCGGCGCGGCGGCGGCGCTCGCGGTCGGCGTCGGCCTGAAAGAGCGATGCCAGACGGCACAGAGAGCGGTAGCCGGCCGGCTCGGCCGCCAGCAGCACCAGGTGGCCGGG
>DAOSMQ010000501.1:0-2325 GCA_035372725.1 Promineifilum sp. (SeqCode) | reverse complement strand
CGGCCGTGGACGACAGCTACACCGTCGCCCTGGGAGAGACGCTGACCGTCGCCGCGCCGGGCGTGCTGGCCAATGACGCCAACCCTGGCAACGCGCCGCTGACGGCCGTGCTTGTCGAGGGGCCGCTGAGCGGTACGTTGAGCCTGGCCGCCGATGGCAGCTTCACCTATACCTCCACCGAGGAGTTTGCCGGGCAGGACAGCTTCACCTACCGGGCCGACAACGGCCTGGCCTCCAACGTCGCCACCGTCACCATCGCCGTCTTCGATCCCAACGGCCCGCCGGTGGCCGTGGACGATAGCTACATCGCCCTGGTGGGCCAGCGCCTGACCGTCGCCGCGCCGGGCGTGCTGGCCAACGACGTCAACCCTCAGGCGAACGGCATGACCGCCGTCCTGGCCGCCGGCCCGGCCCACGGCACACTGGCGTTGCGCGCCGACGGCTCGTTCACCTACACGCCGCAAGCCGGCTATCAGGGCGCGGACCAGTTTACCTATCGGGCCAACAACGGCCAGCCGTCGAACGTGGCCACAGTGAGGATCACGGTGTCGCGCAGCGGCTTTCGGGTTTTCTTGCCCGTGGCGGTGTCCGACTGAGGCGGATCAGGACAAATGGGCGGCTGATTCACCGGCGTCGTCGCCGAGGACGCGCAGGTCGATGCTGTCGCCCGGGACAACGCCCGGCCGGTACAGCACCCGCGAGACGCCGGTGAGCGCGTCCCAGACATCGCCCAGCGAGTCGGCCAGGGCCACCGGCCGGCCCAGGCGGTTGGCCGCGTCCTGCGGCGACAGGTCGTCGAGAGCGATGGTGTCGGGATGGTCGAACATGACCCGCGGCAGGACGACAAGATCGCCGCAACCCGCGGCCAGCAGTTGGTCGATGACATCGCCGGCCATCAGCAGCCCGGCGACGGTGATCGTCTCGCCCAGCCGCCGGTTGAGGATGGGCACGACTTCCACGGCACAACCGGTCAGGGCGGCGAACTCGGCCGCCACCGGTTGCAGCGTCGGCGCAAAGAGCGTCGCTGTGGCCAGGGTGAGGGCGCGGGGGGGCGGCTTCGCCACGGTGGCGGCGATCTCTTCGCGCACGCCGGCCCAATCGTCTAAAAAGGCGCGCACCATGCCCAGGCCGTTCTCGTGCAGGGCCTGGCCGTCGTAGGCTGCCAGTGGCGGCACTTCGCGCCCGCTAACGAGATACCACTCGTCGGTCGGGTAGACGAAGCGGAGACCGAAGCGCTGCTGGAACTGGGGCTGCAACGCTTCGACGTAAGCGAGCGTCGCCGCGGCCTCGGCCGGGGTGTGGGGGCGCATGCCGTACTTGTGGTGGCGCGTCAGGCCAACGGGCACAACGCTGACTGACAGCACCCCACCGCCGCCATCCCCTGGCCACAACTCAGCCAGCTCGCGGATCGAGCGCTCCAGCCACGCGCCGTCGTTGAAGCCGGGCACGATGACGAGTTGAGTATGCACCTCGATGTGGCGCGCCGCCAGCCAGCGCAATTGCGCCATGATGTCTGGCGCGGTGGAGTTGCGCAGAAATTGGCGGCGCAACTCTGTGTCGGTCACGTGGACGGAGACGTACAGCGGCGACAGCCGCATCCGCTCGATGCGCTGCCAGTCGTGGTCGCTCAGGTTGGTCAGGGTAACAAAGTGGCCGAAAAGGAAGGAGTAACGGTAATCGTCGTCCTTGATATAGAGTGTCCGGCGGAACCTGGGGGCCATTTGCAGCACGAAGCAGAACGGGCAGAGGTTGTTGCAGCGGCGGATATCCACGTCGAACGTCGGGTGGGCGAAGCGCAGGCCCAACTCCTGGTCATAGTCGCGCTCGGCCTCGAAGAGCAAATACTCGCCCTCGCGGCGCACCAGCAACTCCAACTCCTCCTCCGCGCCGTGGAATTGCACGTCGATGACGTCTTCGACCGTCTCGTCGTTGATGGCCAGCAGCTCGTCGCCCGGCCGCAGGCCAACGGCCGCGGCCACGCTGCCCGGCTCGATGGCGACGACGCGCCCGCCGGCAAAGGTCGTCAGGTCTACTTCCTGAAAAAGGGGCATCAGGCAGGCTCCTCGGTCGGCGTGTGGTTCAGCAGCGTCAGAATTTGCGCGATCAGATCGGCGACACTGCGGCCGGTCGTGTCGATGACGGTGCTGTCGGCCGCGGGGCGGAGGGGCGAGTGCTCGCGGGTGCTGTCGATATGGTCGCGGCGGATGACGTCGGCCAGGATGGCGTCGAAATCGTCGTCGAAGCCCAGCTTGCGGCGGTCGCGCAGGCGGCGGCGCGCCCGCTCGTGGGCCGTGGCGATGATATAGAGCTTCAGTGGCGCGTCGG
>DAOSMQ010000500.1:0-2329 GCA_035372725.1 Promineifilum sp. (SeqCode) | reverse complement strand
GGCGCGTCGCCCACCTCATTCTGCTGACCGACGGCCACACGTACGGCGACGCCGACCACTGTCTGCGCCTGGCTCGTGAGGCCGCGGCGCGCGGCGTCGGCATCACCGCCTTCGGCATCGGCTCCGACTGGAACGACGCTTTCCTCGACGCGCTGGTGGCTCCGTCCGGCGGCCAATCCCACTACGCCGCCGCCCCTGGTGACATCTTGCCCTACCTGGAGGAGAGGCTGGCCGGGCTGGGCGATATCTACGCCCGCGAAGTGCGCCTGCTGGCGGGCTGGCCGGGCCAGTTGTCGCTGCGCGCTGGCTTCAAGCTGGCCCCCTTTCCTCAGCCGCTGGCGCTGGACACCAACCCCATCCCTCTGGGTGACCTGGAAGGGCGCGCGCCAATGACCCTGCTGCTGGAGTTCATTGTCGCCCCACAGGCGATGGCTGCGCGCTTCCGGCTGCCCATCGAGATACACTATCGCCGGCCCGGCGGTGGCGAGGCGTCGCTCAGCCGCTCGACCCAGTTGCTCGTGCAGGCTGGCGCGGCCGATGACGCGCCGCCATCGCCCGCGCTCATCGAGGCCGCCCGGCGACTGAATCTCTACCGGATGCAGGAACGGGCCTGGGAGGAGGCCCAGTCGGGCCAACTGGACACCGCCGCCGCGCGGATGCGTCGTCTGACCGCCCGCTACCTGGAGACGGGCGACCTGCGCCTGGCGCAACAGGCGCAACAGGAGGCCCAACGGCTCGGCCGCCAGAGCACGATGTCGCTGGAAGGGCGCAAGGTGTTGAAGTACGGCACACGCTCGCTGTTGGGGCAGTTGCCGCGGGAGCCGGAATCGTGATCGCCTGCCCGGAGTGTGGCGCGCAGCACCGGCCGGGGACGCTGTTCTGCGACCACTGCGGCGCGGCCATCCACCCGGCGGCGCAGGCTCACGTGGCCCGCACCGCGCGGCCACAGCCGCCGGCCGCGGCCGACGATGCTCCCCAACCCCTCCGTCGTCGCCCCGATACATTGCCGCCAACCGGCGATGCTCAGCCGGAGTTGCGAGTCGCCATTCCCCACCGCCGCCGCGACCTGTCCATTCGCGCCGCCGTCATCCAGATCGGCCGGGCCGACCCCGACGCCGGCTCCCGCCCCGAACTCGACCTGACCCCTTTCGACGGCCTGGAGCGCGGCGTCTCGCGCCGCCACGCGACCATCCAGTGGGCTGAGGGCGGCTTCGTGCTCATCGACCAGCATAGCAGCAACGGCACATGGCTAGAGGGCGTCCGCCTGGTGGCCGGCTACGCCTACCAACTGCCACCGCGCGCCACCGTGCGCTTTGGCGACCTAGTGGTACAACTGTCCACAAGCGATTAAACTGGAGAGCAAGGGCCTATGAGACTGTCGGCGATCATTCAGATGTTGGAAGAAGACTCCATCCTGGGCGAACTGGACGGCCCGCCTAACCCGGCGGCGCACTTCATCACCGTTCATAACCCCCGCCGTCGCGATGGCCGCGCCGTGACCGTCTTTGAGGCCAACGTTGAGACCGTCCTCATCGCCTGGCATCGCGTCGGCGTCGTTCAGTTGCTACCCCAGGCCGAAGTGGAGAAGGCCATCGGCTTTGTCCGCGAGTGAGTGCCCTATGGTCGAGCAAGTTCCCGAGAATCTGGAGTCCACCGGCCCACAACTCATCCTCATCGTCGATGACGAGTTGCGCATGCGCCGCTTCATCCGCATGAACATGGAGTTGGAGGGCTATCAGGTCATTGAGGCCGAGAATGGCATCCACGCTCTCGACCAGATCCGCCAGTTCACGCCTGACCTGGTGGTCATGGACGTGATGATGCCGGAGATGGACGGCTTCGAGACGCTGAAGTTGCTGCGCGAAATCTCCACCGTGCCCGTCATTCTGCTGACCGTTCGCGACGAAGAGGAAGACATTACCCGCGGCCTGGCCCTGGGGGCCGATGACTACGTGACCAAGCCCTTCAGCCCGCGCGTGCTGACCAGTCGTGTGGCCGCGGTGCTGCGGCGCGCCCACTGGCCCGCGCCGCCGCCCCGCACCGTCCTGCGCATTGACGACCGCCTGTCGGTGGACTTCAACCGCCACCAGGTCATCGTCAACGGCGAGCGCATTGACCTGCGGCCGACCGAGTACCGCCTGCTGAACCACCTCATCCAGAACGCCGGCTGGGTCGTTCCCCACGACACCCTGCTGGCCAAAGTCTGGGGCTATGAGTACCGCGAAGAAACCCACTATCTCCGCCTCTACATCAACTACCTGCGCAAGAAGATCGAGGCAGACCCGGCCAACCCGCACTACATCCTGACCGAGCGCGGCTTCGGCTATCG
>DAOSMQ010000499.1:0-2334 GCA_035372725.1 Promineifilum sp. (SeqCode) | reverse complement strand
TAGGCGGGCGCGTCGTCGGCCGTGGCCCCGTTGGTGATTACCTGGGCTACGTCGTAGCGGGCCACCACCTCCGGCAGCCCGGCGACGTGGTCATCGTCCGGGTGGGTGGCGATGACCAGGTCGAGGGAGTGGTCCCAGAAAGGCATCTGCTCGCCCAGCCGCTCCAGCAGGACGCTGGGGTAGCGCCCACCGTCGATGAGCACTTGCGCCCCGCCAGGCGACTGGATGAAGATGGCGTCGCCCTGGCCCACGTCGAGGAAGGCCACGTGCAGGCGGCCGTCTGGCCGCTCCGCCCACCAGGCGACGGCCAGCACGACGACCACGGCCGCGCCGCCCAGCGCCACCAGCGGCACGGGCCGCAGCCGCCACCGCGCGGCCAGCGTGCGATCCGTATCCCTGTCGCGCGTGGCCAGCAGCGTCAGCGCGCCGATGACGGCATAGGCCGCCACCAGCCCCGGTCCCGACAGCCGCAGGGGCACGGACGCCCACGGGGCCGACGCCAGCCGGTCGATGACCGCCAGCGTGTAGGTCAGGAAGAGCCACGCCGGCACGGCGACGACGCGGCCGGCGGCCGGCAGCAACAGCCCGGCGAACAGGGCCGCGCCGCCGCTGGCCATGACCGCCGGTTGCGCCGGCAGCACCAGCAAGTTGGCCGGTAGGCTGGCCAGCGACAGCCGGCCGAAGTGGTAGAGCAGCAGCGGCACGACCAGCACCTGCGCCGCCAGACTGACGACAACCGCTTCGCCCAGCAGCCGCCGGATGGGCCGCGCCGCTTCCGGCCCCAGCAGCGCTTCCGTGCCGCGATCCAGCCGCCGCAACCAGGGCGTGGCGTAGAGCATCAGGCCCAGCGTCGCCGCGAAGCTGAGTTGGAAGCCGACATCCCACAGGGTATTGGGGTTGAGCAGCGTCATAAAGAAAGCAGCCACGAACAGCCCGGCCAGCGCCCACGTTGGCCGGCCGAGCAGCCGCAGGCCGATGAGATAGGCGCTGCCCATAATCGCCGCCCGCACCACCGACGGGGCCGCGCCGACCAGCAGCGTGTAGAAGGCCAGAAAGAGGATGATGACCAGCGCCCCCGACCGCCGGGGCAGCAGCGGCGCGGTCAGGCGGTCGAGCAGGGCGACGATGAGGGCGATGTTGAAGCCGGAGATGGCGATGACGTGGGTCATGCCGGTGGCCTGGAAGGCATCGGCCGTCGTCCGCGGCAGGCCGCTGTCGTCGCCCAGGAGAATGCCGGTCAGCAGCGACGCCTGTGGCTCGGGGAGGAGCGCCGCCAGGGTTATCCGGCCGCGGGCGCGAATGGCCAGGAGGGCGCGCCGGAGAGGCGAGCCGCCGTCCGTGGCCAGCACGGTCACGTCTGGATACGCCATGACGCTGGCGACGCCCTGCCGCTCCAGGTAGGCGGCGAAGCCGGCGCTGCCCAGAGCGTCCAGCGGCTCCAGATCGCCGCGCAGACTCACGGTCGCGCCATAGTCCACGGCCGGATAGCGATGGGTCTGGACAGTGACGACGCCGGCCACCGGCCGCGTCCGGCCGTCGAGGACCACCGCCCGCGCGGCGACGCGCAGGCGCAGACTGGTGTCGCGCCGCTCCGGCTCGGCGATGACCTGGCCGCGCACCTCTACGCCAGTCTGGCCGTTGTAAAACGCCAGCGCGCCCGCGTCTATGGACGGCTGGGCCGCGGCCAGACGCGCCCCGCCCAGGGCCAGCGCTGCCGCGCCCGCCAGCAGCAGCCCCACGCGGCCAACGCGCCACAGCGCCGCCGCGCCGGCAAGGGCCGCCGCCGCCATCAGCAGCCAGAAGCCCGGCCCTGCGTCCACGGCCGAGGCCACGGCGATACCCACCAGCCAGCCCGCGCCGCCAACCACGGCGAGGAAGAAGCGCGCGCCAGCCGGCGCGGGCACACTCCGGATCGTTGCCGCCGGAGAGGCGGTTGGCGCGGGGGCGGGGGCGAGAGCGCGGGGCGGCATGGTTGCTGGCTCGGCGTGGCCTCTGGACGGCGGGCCGGCCGCGCTGGCCGCCGCGCAGCAGAGGTCACAGCGGAATTATACCAGCGATACATTGTTACAGGGTATTCCTTTTCCTATGCTATCTACGCCTGGGAAAGTATGTTGGCGGGTATAGGACAGTATGCAAGAAATCACGGTCTCAACTCCTCAGGGCAAGGGCGAAGACATTGCGCGTCTGGCCATTGCGTGCGGGCTGAGCGGCGTCACCATCGCGCGCGTCCGCGCCTACAAGGGCGACCAGGTCAGCGAGGAGGAAGAGGTCAAGGTCTGCACGTCGGCCCCGTTGTCCACGCGCTTTGTCGAGGCGGTCATGGCCGCGCCCGAC
>DAOSMQ010000498.1:0-2341 GCA_035372725.1 Promineifilum sp. (SeqCode) | reverse complement strand
TGACCTCATTGATGTTCATATTGTGGCTGGTGCCGGCCCCGGCCTGAATGGGATCGACGACAAACTGGTCGGCCCATTGCCCGGCCAGCACTTCGTCGGCGGCCTGGATGATGGCTCCAGCCATCTCCGCGCTGCTGATGGCGCGACCGCCGGCCTCTTTGTTGCTAAAAAGGCTCAGGTCACGGTTGACTTCGGCCGCGGCGCGCTTGATGAGAGCCATCGACCACACGAAAGCGGGGTAGGGGCGCAGGCCGGTGATGGGGAAGTTATGGATGGCGCGTTGCGTCTGCGCGCCCCAGTAGGCTCCGGACGGCACGCGCACTTCGCCCAGCGAGTCCTTTTCGATGCGATAGTCGCTCATGGATTCCTCCGCGATGCAAAAACCGGATTGGCCAACCAGGGTCACAGGTCAGTCAATCCGGTCAAGGTTCGTCCTGTAGGGGCGGGTCTTAGACCCGCCCCTACCACAGAACTTACATGTTGAGCGCGTCGTAGCCGGGGCCTTCGGAGTAGAAGGCGTAGTTGGCCGGAATGTCCTCAGTCAGGTCTAACTTCTCACCGCCAGCCAGTTGCTTGGCGTTGAGCAAGGCAACGTTGTGGCCGTCGATGACGCCGGTGAAGGGCGCGCCGTCGGGCAGCAGCTCCTTGGTGTTGGCGATCCAGACGCCGGCCGGAGCCACGTAGTCGAAGGGCACTTCCTCTTCGGGGAAGATGGCCTCATAGGGGCACTCCGGCACGCACGCGCCGCAGTCGATGCAGGTGTCGGGGTCGATATACAGCCAGGGCCAGGTCTCTTCAGGCTTGCCGAGGACCATGCATTCGACGGGGCACACTTCGACACAGGCGGTGTCGCGCAGGCAGAGTCGGGTGATGATGTGGGTCATGTATCTCTCCTTACAAAGCGTTTTTCGCCCGGGCCGTCAATGCGTCCGGCGCGAGTCGGGGATCATTTTCTCGCCGCGGCGTATTTCTCGGCCACAGCGTTCCAGTTGACGACGTTCCACCAGGCGGCGATGTAGTCCGGCCGGCGGTTCTGATAGTTGAGGTAGTAGGCGTGTTCCCAGACATCCAGGCCGAGGATGGGCGTGTTGCCTTCCATGAGCGGGGTGTCCTGGTTAGGAGCGGAGGCGACGACAAGGCCACCGTTGTTGTCCACGTAGAGCCAGGCCCAACCAGAGCCAAAGCGCGTGGTGGCGGCCTTGGCGAACTGCTCCTTGAAAGCGGCGAAGCTACCAAAGGCGTCGTCGATGGCTGCGGCCAGTTCGCCGGTGGGCTGGCCGCCAGCGCCGGGGCCCATGATTTCCCAGAACAGATTATGGTTTGCATAGCCGCCGCCATTGTTGCGGACGGTCGTGCGGATGGCTTCGGGAACAGCGTCCAGGTTGCCGAGCAAGTCTTCGATACTCTTGCCGGCCAGAGCGGGCTGGCCTTCCAGCGCCGAGTTAAGGTTGTTGGTGTAGGCGGCGTGGTGCTTATCGTGGTGGATGCTCATCGTGCGCGCGTCGACGTGAGGCTCCAACGCATCTTCGGGATAGGGTAGCGGGGGTAATTCAAACGCCATAACGTACTCCTTGGAATAGAGGACAGCCGGTGGAAATGGCTTGCAGACCCGCAAGCTAATTTGATTCTAGCGCAGAGTTAGCCGTTGTCAAACGGGCAATTACCCTACCCAGGGAGGGCTATTTCTCTGCCCTCTATGGTTTGACGGCATAGAGGAAAGCGCCTTCGTTCTGGTAGAGCAGCGCGAGGCCGGGGTTGCGCGACAGCTTGGCCGGGTCGAATGGGCCGCCGCGCTGGCCGGCGTAGACGTGGCTGACGCCCTGGCCGCGCAGCCATTCGGCCGCGGCCGGGTCGCTCCAATCAGTGATCGCCGCGGCGGCCTCATTGAAGGCGCGCACCTGCGCGAAGAGGTTGGCATCGTAGATGTGATCGACCGGCGGCGTGGTCGTTTGCCGCCCCGTCAGCGGGACGATCCACGCGCCGCCATCGCTGCCGGCCCAGGTCGCGCCCAGCCATTGCCAGGCGTTGACGGCCACGCGGGCGCCGGCCGGCAGGTTGGCGGCCATCCAGTCGAGCGCGGGCTGGTCGGCCGGTAGGGCGAGGATCGTCTCCGGGTTGACGATGTTGGCCTGTTGTCGCGCGCCGAAGACGGCCAGCAAGCCCAGGGCGACGCCGGCCAGCAGCGGCAACAGCAGCGACAGCACAAAGCGTAGAGTGGACTGGCGCGGCTCGCCCGGCGCAGCCTCCGCGCCCAGCCAGGCGCCCACCCTGTCGCCAATGGCCACTGTGACGATGCTCAGCAGCAGGCTCAGCGGCAGGAAGAGGGTGATGTACATGCTGT
>DAOSMQ010000497.1:0-2346 GCA_035372725.1 Promineifilum sp. (SeqCode) | reverse complement strand
GGCCTGCTGGCCGGCGGCGTCCAGCCGGCGCGTTTGTTGGACGACGTGATTGGGGTGCCACCACGCGCCGTAGCGGCGCGTGATACGGCCGTGCTCCAGCTGCCGCGGCAGGCCGCCGGTGCGCGTCAGCGCCGCGGGCTGAACGCGATAACGAGCCATGTCGCGCGGCAGATAGAGGAAGGGGCCGTGGGCGTGGGCGCGAATGAACCACTCCCAGTCGAAGACCCAGCGCAAGGACTCATCCAACGGCCCCGCCGCATCCCAGAGCGCCCGCCGCCAGAAGGCCGCCGGCTGTAAGATGGGGTCGCGATTGACCAGATAGCGGCGGTCGAAGCGGCGGCGCACGAAGCGGCACGGTTCGATGGGCGCGCCGGCCTCGTCGATGTACCAGCCCTCACCATAGGCCAGCGCTGCCTCCGGGTGCGCGGCGAGGGCGTCGGCCGCGGCCCAGAGCGCGCCGGGCGTGTAGAGGTCATCGGAGTTGAGCCAGGCCAGGATGTCGCCGGTGGCCTGGGCGAAGCCGCGGTTAATGGCCTGGGCTGGGCCGTTGTCGCGTCGCGATGTCCAGCCGGCCAGGTGCTTCGCATAGCGATCAATGATGCGGACGCTGTCGTCGGTCGAGCCGCCGTCCACGATGATGTACTCTAGATTGGGATACTCCTGGGCCAGGACAGAGCGGATAGTCGCCTCCAGGTAGCGGCCCTGATTGTACGACGGGGTGATGACGCTGATGCGCGGTGGGGCGGCCAGCGCCGGGCGAGGCGATTCGGCCGGCCCGGGCCAGCCGGAACGTTCGGGCAGAGAGGGCGACATCATGGCTTGACGATTTGCCACAGGGCGCGCGCGTCCAGCGCGGGCGCGTAGGCCAGGCTACGGCGGTAATAGGCCAGGGCCTGGCGGCGGCAGCCGCGAGCGCGTCCGGCGGCAGTGTTATAGGCGGCGCGCTGCAACAGTTTGGCCCGCCAACGGCGCAGGCCAGCGTGTATGCCGCCCGCGTCTGCTTCCATGTGGGCGATCAGGCTGGCATATTTGGCCTCCACCCTGTCCACGGCAGCCAAATGGCTGTCAACGCTCTGGGCCGACAGGCCCGCGCCGTGGCGGCGGTACTCGCTGAGGACTGCATCGACGTAGCCATAGCGGCCGACAACTTGCGCCTGCCGGATGCGCATGTCCCAGTCGCCGTAGATGCGGAACGACGGATCGTAGTAGCCGGCCGAACGCCATAGCGCCGTGGGCACTAGCTCGGAGCGGAATAGAGTCGTGCGCGGCAGGTCGAGCGTGATCACCTGGCGCAGCAGCGGCCCCTCCGGCGGACGCGCTCGCGCCGCCCAGACGAATTGGGGCTGGCCCTGGGCGTCGGTGAAGACGAAGTTATCGAAAACGGCGTCGGGCCGGTCGGCGGCATCGAGCCGCGCGGCCGCGCGCGCCAGTTTTCCCGGCAGCCAGCGGTCGTCGCCGTCGAGAAAGGCCAGGTAGTCACCTGTGGCTGCGTTGAGGATGTGGTTGCGGGCGGCATTGACGCCGCCGTTGCGCGTCAGCAGCAGCGGGCGGACGATATCAGGGTGACGGCCGGCGTAGGCACTGATGACCTGGGGCGAGTCGTCGGTTGAGGCGTCATCGACGATGAGAATCTCGGCCGGCAGGTACGTTTGGGCCAGCACGCTGTCGATGGCGGCGATCAAATAGTCGCGCTGGTTGTAGGAAGTAATGCCGACGGTGACGTTCATGATCGCGGTTGCCACAGGCCGCGCAATTGGCCGAGCATCTCCACGGCCGCTTGCCGCTCCAGCGTCCAGAGGGTACCCGCAAAGAGAGCGGCGAACAACAGCCCTTTCAGCGCCCCGGTCAGCCAATCGTTGGAGCAGACAGCCGGCCCCGCGCGACAGACCAACCATTGCCCTCCCAGCGCGACCGCGCCGCCCGTCGCCAGCGCCAGGAGCGGGGCCAGGAACAAGCGCCGCGCCGAATAGTCCACATGGGCGCGAGCGCTGCCCAGCAGCCAGGTCAGCCCCAGCAGCAGTACCCCATCGACGACGACGGCTACGCCGGTGATGCCCCAGCGCGGGCCGAGAGCGAATAGTCCGGCCACCAGCGCCGCCACTTGCAGCGCGCGCACGCGGACGACCTGTCCCGGCCGGCCGACAGCGACGAACAGGCTACTGATAGTCACGCGCAGCGGATCGAGCAGCGTGAAGATGGCCATAAACTGGAAGGTGGGCACCATCGGCAGCCAGCGCGGGCCTAACGCCAGGCGCACGAACTCCGGGGCCAGCAACACCAGCAGCCCGCCCAGCAGGAAGCCGCTGCGCACCAGCAGAGCGTTGGTGCGGAAGAACGCCTGCGACA
>DAOSMQ010000496.1:0-2357 GCA_035372725.1 Promineifilum sp. (SeqCode) | reverse complement strand
AACGGCTGGAGCCGGCGGTGTGGCGGGCCGTGGCCATTCCCTTGCCGCCGTTGCCTGAGGTGGGCGACGCCGCCGTCGCGCCGGAGCAGGCCGAAGACCAGCCGCCGGCGCAGCTCTTCTGTCACTTCGCCGAGGGTACGCCGGTGGAGTTGTTGCCGCCCCAGGCCGCGCCACAGATCTTCCTGACGCCGCCGCGCAACCCGGAGAGCCTGAAGCCGGCTCACGAGTGGGCCCAGGCCAACAACATCGCCCTGTTGCCGACCTCCACTTGCACCGAGGAGCTATTGGCGTTGGGGCTGGGGGCCAGCGAGACGGCCGTCTGGCGCATCACTTCGCCCAAGGACGGCGACACGATCAGCGGCAACGTGCCCATCGTCGGCACGGCCAGCTTTGACCCAGCTGTGGTGCAGTTCTACAAGATCGAGTTGGGTATTCCCAACGGCACAGATGTGCAATGGCTGACGCTGGGCGAGGTCCACAACACGCCCGTGGTCAACGGCACGCTGGAAGTGTTGCAGGCCGAGGCGCTGCCACCGGGGACCTACTATCTACGCCTCATCGTTGTCAAGGATAGCAACTACGTCGGCGAGCCGCACCAGATACAGATTCACGTCGAGCCGCCGCCATCGCCATGAACTTGCCAGCTTCGCGCTCCTATTGCGAAGCTGGCGCGGCCGTTCGCGAATAGTCCTGCGCTGTAGCCGGTATCCTGCCCACGCGCCACTGCCGGCCGGAGGGGGACGCCCGACTCAATCGAGGCTAAACGTCTCTAGAATGCGATCCGCCTCCGCCTGCACATCGTCTGGCACCACGGCCGGAACGCCGGCGTTGTAGTCGTTGCTGCTCAGCAGCGCCAGGCTGAACAGCAGCTCGCCGCGGGGGATGGGCGCGGCGTCGTTGTAGAAGACCCACTCGACCAGCCCCTCATAGGCCAGCATCGACCGCTCCACGTCCGCGCCGATGAAGCGCATTGTCCCCTCCGGCACGAGGTCGGCCACCTCGCCGTTGAAGATTTGCAGGTCGGCGCCGGCGTCGTCTTGGCGGGCGAACTTGACACGCAGGGCAATGCCCGTGTCGCCGTAGGTCAGCAGTAGTTGCCGGCCGTCTTCGGCGGTGGCGAGCGTCCAGCGGTCGGACGGGTAGTGGAAGGAAAAGCCGTACTCCCGGTTGAGGTAGAGATTCCAGGTGGAAGGATCGTCCGGCGGCACAGGGATTTCGACCGGCTGCTGGGAGTCGCTGGTCGGCAACGGGGTGGCCGTCAGCAGGGGCGTGAAGGAGGCTGGCGGCTGTTTTGGGGCGCCGCCGCAGGCAACCAATAGCAGGCCGGCCAGCAAAAGGAGCATTGAAGGCAGGGGGTAGGCTCTCATCAGTTAGGTTTACATCTCCAGATGCCGTCATTATAGCCCAATTGCCCTGCTCGCCGGCCAGAGAAGACATACGGATCGTGTAGAACCGGCGGATCTACGCGGACAGGAATAGCGCGGGCCGGTGATCAGTCCTAGTGTGCGCCGCCTGCCGCAGAGTGTCAGGCGGCACGCTAGAGGCGGTAAGCTGGCTTAAGGGGTTGGCGTCATTGAGCAACTGGCGACGACTGAAAAACCCTGGTAGGCTAAGGCGTCAAATTGACGCGCTTCTTGTTTTCCGCCATAATCGCCTTTGAATCGCCCGCGCGGCCGACTGTGAGGTCTCATCCTTGACCGACCCAACACTGCTGACCGATATGCCCCCTGCGGCCGCGAACACTGCCTTTGTCCGCGGCGCCTGCCCCCACGACTGTCCCGATGCTTGCGGGACAATCGTCGAAGTGCTCGACGGCCGTGCCGTGGCCTTCTATGGCGACCCCGCCCATCCCATCACCGACGGCTGGGTCTGTGGCAAGGTGCGCCCCTACCTGGAGCACGTCTACCACCCCGACCGGCTGACGACGCCATTGCGCCGCGTGGGGCCGAAGGGGAGCGGGCAGTTCGCGCCCATCTCCTGGGATGAGGCTATCGCCGAGATCGGCGACCGCTGGCGGGACATCATCGCCGCGTATGGCGCCGAGGCCATTCTGCCCTATAGCTACAGCGGTACGCTGGGGCTGGCGCAGATGACCGTCTGCAACGGCCGCTTCTGGAACCGCCTCGGCGCAAGCCAGCTGGAGCGGGCCATCTGCGGCGACGCCGCTCAATATGCCGTCGAGCGGACGCTGGGGGCGCGCTGGGCCGTGCCCTATGCCGACACCGCCCACACGCGCGCGGCCCTCATCTGGGGCCACAACCCGGCCAGCACTGCCCCCCATTTCATGCCCTATCTGAAGGACATCCAGCGGCGCGGCGGCACGGTCGTGGTCATTGACCCCAAGCGCACGCGCACAG
>DAOSMQ010000495.1:0-2368 GCA_035372725.1 Promineifilum sp. (SeqCode) | reverse complement strand
CGGCGCGGCTGAGAGACGAGGGCTTCTGTCTGTGGGCGCTGGAGCGGACGGCCGGAGCCTCACCGCAACCGTCGCTCTACGACGCCGGGCCGCCGGACGCCCCCCTGGCTCTCGTCGTCGGCAACGAGCGGGCCGGCGTCGATCCCGGGTTGCTGGCCCTGTGCGACGGCGTCTTCAGCCTGCCCATGTACGGTGGCAAGTCGTCACTCAATGTGGCCGTCGCCTTCGGCATTGCCGTCTATCACCTGCGCTTTGCCGCCGCGCCACAGGCCGAGATTGAAGGAGTGAGCCATGGTGACACTGGGACGACTGGATAATACCCCCATCGGCACGATCTGGGCCGCGGCCGCCGATAGCACCCTGCTGGCTGTCAGCCTGTGGGACGACCCAACGCGCCTGGCCGACGACGCGGCCCGCCTGACCGGCGAAACGCCAGACCTGGCCGCTCCGCCGGGGCCGATCGTCATCGCCGCGCTGGCGCAGTTGAATGAGTATTTGCGCGGCGAGCGGCGGGTGTTCGACCTGCCTCTGCCCTGGCCGGCGCTGACGCCCTTCGCGCGGGAGGTGCTGACGCGCGTCTACGCCGTGCCCTATGGCCAGACGAGCAGCTACGGGGCCATTGCCGCAGAGATGGGCCGGCCGGGGGCGGTGCGGGCCGTCGGCCAGGCCAACGCCAACAACCCCATCCCTATCATCATCCCCTGCCACCGCGTTTTGGGGACAGATGGCAAGCTCCACGGCTATGGCGCGCGCGGCGGTCTGGAGACAAAAGCGTGGCTGTTGCGGCTGGAAGGGAGCTGGCTGGTCTAGCGCCGCGTTAGGCCGCTCCGGCCACCGGCCAGGCTTCGGCCAGCCGGCGCACGCCCTCGACGATCTCCGTCTCGCTCAGACCGCTGAAACCGAGCAGGATCGACGGCGGCGCGGGGCGCTCCAGATGGTAGGGCGCGCCGGGATGGACGCGGACGCCACGCGCGGCCGCCTCGCGCACTAGCCGGGCCTCATCGACGTTCGCCTCCGGGAAAAGCATCACGTGCAGCCCGGCCGCCAGGGGCGAGAAGTGCACTCGCTCGCCCAGCCGGGCGGTTAGCGCCGCGCCCAGCGCCGCCCGGCGCTGGCCATACAGGCGGCGCAGGCGGCGCAGGTGGCGCTCGAAGTGTCCCTCGGCGATGAAGTCGGCCACGGCCGCCTGCGTCAGCGTCGGCGCGCCGCGGTCGACAAGGTCTTTGGCGCGGACAAAGGGCGTCACCAGCGGCGGCGGCAGCACCAGGTAGCCCAACCGTAGGGCCGGAAAGAGGACTTTAGAGAAGGTACCCAGATAGGCCACCCGGCCATCAGTGTCCGCGCCGGCGGCGTCTAACCCTTGCAGCGCCGCCAGCGAGTGGCCATCGTAGCGCAGATCGCCGTCGTAGTCATCTTCGATGACCAGCGCCCCGCCCGCCCGCGCCCAGGCCAACAAAGCCATGCGGCGAGCCAGGGGCATCGTGCCCCCTTTGGGAAACTGGTGCGTCGGCGTCACGAAGGCCAGACGCGCCCGGCAGTCGGCGGGAATGCGATCCACGGGCAGCCCCTCCTCGTCGACGGGCAGCCCCACCAGCCGCGCCCCATGCAGCTGGAAGAGGGTAAAGGCGTCACGATAGCCGGGCGTCTCGACAACAACCTCGTCGCCAGGATTCAGCAGCAGGCGAGCAAGGATGTCGAGCGCCTGCTGCGCGCCACTGACGATGACCACCTGCTCGGCGACGCAGCGCACGCCCCGCGCCCGCCCCAGGTAGTCGGCCACGGCTTGCCGCAAGGGGAAGAAGCCGGCCGGCGAGCCGTAGCGCGAGAGCATGGCGTCGTCGGTGGACAGGTAGCGGGCCAGCAGGCGCCGCCAGACGTGATAGGGAAACAACTCGGCAAAGGCGCGGCCCAGGCCGAAGTCGATCTCCGGCCGGCCTCCGTCAGAGGCCGGCGCAGAATGGCCGACCTCGACCGCGCGGCGGCCCCACTCCGTCAGCGCCGGCCGGAAGGCGACCGGGCCATCGCCGGGCGCGATGGCCCGTCCAGCGGCAGCCCGCTCGGCGGCGACCCCGCCAGCGGCGACCCCGCCGGTGGCGACCCCGCCAGCGGCGACCCCGCCGGTGGCGACCACGCCAGCGGCCACAAACGTCCCCGCGCCGACGCGGCTCTCGGTGAAACCCTCGGCCTCCAACTGCCGGTAGGCCTCGACGACGGTGACACGGGCAACACCGCTGGCGCGGGCCAGGGTGCGCGTCGCCGGCAAGCGGCTGCCCGGCGGCAACTCGCCCGCCAAAATGGCCGCCCGCAGTTGGCGATAAACCTGCCGGTAGGCGGCCTCGGCGTCGTTGGAATCCACGGTCAGCCGGAT
>DAOSMQ010000494.1:0-2372 GCA_035372725.1 Promineifilum sp. (SeqCode) | reverse complement strand
AGCCCGCTCTGGCCGTCGCCCGGCTAGGATGAGACGACAATCGGTCTGCGCCAGCAAGTAGTCGGCCAGCGCGCGGCCGGCCTGCCCATAGCCGCCAAGAATGAGGATCGTTGTCATCGCTGCGCCTCTATCCACCGGGATTGCCGGTCGCGTATGACTCGGCTATAACCGTGGCCATGCCACTTTTCAAGCGCGCCCCGGCCGCCGACGCCGAGGGTTACGTGGCCACCGTCCCCGTGGCAGCCGTCACCGAAGACGAGATGACCATCATCCGCATGGCTGGCAAAAAAGTCATCCTTACCCGTCGCGCCGGCCACGTCTACGCCATCGACAGCGTCTGCCCCCACGGCGCGGCCGATCTCAGCGAGGGCTGGCTGCGCCGCGGCCGCCTGTGCTGCCACGAGCACGAGTACTGCTTCGATGTTGCCACCGGTCTGCTTGTCTGGCCGGACGACGAACCCTACCGCCTGCGCCGCTACGATGTGAAAGAGGAGGACGGCGTCGTCAAGGTGCGTCCGGCGCGCTAATTCGGTCGCAGCCGGTAGATGGCCCCGTTGGCGTAGTCGGCGACGTATAGCTCGCCGTCCACGTCCTGGCCAAATGTCGAGATAGCCAGGTCACTGTCGAGAACGACGTCGGCCTGCCAGCTGTCTATCTGCGGGAACAGCCGCCAGATCGTGCCCAGGCAGTAGTCGGCCACGAAGTAGTTGCCGGTCAGCTGCGGGTAGGCCGCGCCGCGATAGATGTAGCCGCCGGTGATGGAGCAGCCCTGGCTGTGGCTATACTCGAAGATGGGCAGTGCCAGCCCGTCGCGGTCGCACGTCTCCTGTTGGAAGCAGTGTGTCGCCTCCATGATGTTCCAGCCGTAGTTCTCGCCACCGGCGCTGCTGGCCGGCTGGAAGTTAACCTCTTCCCACCGGTTCTGGCCCACGTCGGCGATGAAAATGTCGCCTGTGGCCCGGTCGAAGGAGAAGCGCCACGGGTTGCGCAGGCCATAGGCCCAGATTTCGGGCCGCGCTTGTGGCTGGCCAACGAACGGGTTATCCGGCGGCACGGTGTACTGGCCATCGTTCGTGGTCACGTCAAGGCGCAGCAGCTTGCCCAGCCAGGTGTCGCGCCGCTGCCCGGCTCCCTGTGGGTCGTTGGCGCTGCCGCCATCGCCCAGGCCGGCATAAAGGTAGCCGTCGGGGCCAAAGGCCAGGCTGCCACCGTTGTGGTTGGGGTAGGGCTGTGGCTGGGTCAGGTAAATGACCTCGCTGTTCGGGTCGGCGCGGTTGGGGTCATCGGCGCGGACGGTGAAGCGCGAGATGTGGGTCGCGCCGCCGTAGTCGGTATAGTTGACGTAGAACGTGCCCGCGCCCGGCGCGCCGGCCGTGGCATAGTTGGGATGGAAGGCCAACCCCAATAGCCCCTGCTCGCTGCCGGCGGAGCCAACGCGGTCGGTAATGTCCAGAAACGGCGTCGCCACCAGCTGGCCACCGGCGACGATACGGATGCGGCCGATCTGCTCCAACACGAAGAGCCGGTCGTCACCGGCGTGGGTGATTGCTGTCGGGTGCTGGAGACCGCCGGCCAGAACCGGCTCCAGGGCCACGGCGGCGACGGGGCTGAGCGGTGTCGCCGTGGGCAGGGGCGATGGCGTGGCTGTGGGCAGCGGACGTGTCGCCGTGGGGGTCGGCTGGTCTTCGACGAGGGGGATGTAGGTATTGGTGGCTACAATCGGCGGCGCGGGTGCCGGCGCTTGGGCCAGAGAGGTGGCCGGCGTGTCCGTCGCCGTCCCGGCGGTCGGCTCGCCCCCACCCGCCGAACAGGCGGCCAATGCGACAGCGAGGACAATGATGCTAAAAGCGATGGCTCGGTTCATAGGCCGTGATTATAGAAGAACCGGCCGCGGCGACTTGCGCCAGCGGCCGGTTCTCATGTCACTTTAGGCTCCCCGCCGGCCGCGGTAAGCGGCTAGCGCTCGGCCAGCGGAACGAAAGACTGATCCCACTTGCCGACGTAGCTTTCCTTGGGCCGGATCAGGCGGTTGTCGGCCAGTTGCTCCAGCACTTGCGAGCACCAGCCGGCGATGCGGCTGACGGCGAAAATGCAGGTGAACTGATCGACCGGCAGTCCGATGGTGTAGAGGACGACGGCCGAGTAGTAGTCGACGTTGGCGTACAGGTTGCGCTCAATGAAGTAGTCGTTCTGGCGCGCGAGCTGCTGAATGGTGTCGGCGACCTGGTACCACTGGGTTTGGCCGCTGCTCTTGGCCAGTTTCTCGGCCAACGGCTTCAGGATTTTGGCGCGCGGGTCCTCGACCTTGTAGATGCGATGGCCGATGCCCATAATGCGCTTGCCGGAGGCCAGAGATTCTTCAAACCAGGCAC
>DAOSMQ010000493.1:0-2411 GCA_035372725.1 Promineifilum sp. (SeqCode) | reverse complement strand
GACGATGACCAACCTGCTCTTCGGCGGTCACCTGACCGACGTGGCCACGGCGACCAAGATGGTCCGCGCCGACGTGGCCCAATCGCTGAACCTGACGACGACCGATTTCAACCTCGACTTCGAGTTGCCGGATAAAATCTTGCTGGCCGGCCACGACATTGTGGAGATTCCCATCAGTTATAACCCTCGCACCTACGAGGAAGGCAAGAAGATCCGCACGCGCGACGGGCTGCGGGCGCTGCTGACGATGGTGCGCGACCGGCTGGGGCTGACGCCGGTGCTGAAGCCGCCGGCGGCCGTCGGGGCTTCCGGCCGAGAAATGCCCGCCCGTGGGCCGGGCGGCGCATTGTAAGCTAGATCGTAACCGGGGGAGCCTATAGTCCATCGGGGTGCGTCGCGGCGCAAACAGGGTATACTGGAGCGTTGCGCCGCTGTAGAACACTCGCAGCGTGACCGTTCGTCCATAATCGAGATGCGCGGCGATCGGGCCGAGAGGGTCGCGATGCGCCGTCTGATCACGTGAGGCCGCCGGCACGATCCTCCTGATGGGGGGAAAGAGAGACATTGCAGCTATGAAGATCGTCATCACCGGCTCCATCGCCTATGACTACCTGATGTCCTTTCCAGGTAAGTTCACCGATGCCTTTGTGGCCGACAAGCTGGAGAAGATCAGCCTGAGCTTTCTGGTTGATTCGCTGAAGCGCCAGCGCGGCGGCACCGCGCCCAACATCGCCTACACGCTGGCCCTGTTGGGCGACCGGCCGCTCATCATGGCCACGGCCGGGCAGGACTTTGGCGAATACCGCGCCTGGCTGGAAAGCCAGGGCGTCGATACCTCGGCCATCATCGACATCGACGGCGAGTTCTGCGCCTCCTTCTTCGTCAACACCGACGAAGACCACAACCAGATCGCCAGCTTCTACACCGGGGCGATGGCCCACGCCGGGCGGCTGTCTTTCGCCCAATATGCCCCCGATGCCGACCTGACCATCATCACTCCCAACGACCCCGGGGCGATGCGCGCCTACGTCCGCGAGTGCAAGGCCATCGGCCTACCCTACATCTATGATCCCAGCCAGCAGACTCTGCGCGTCACCGGCGAGGAGCTATGCGAGGGGCTGGATGGCTGCAAGCTGTTGTCGCTCAACGAGTATGAGTTCAGCCTGGTGCGCGAGAAAACGGGCCTGAGCGAGGCCGACATCCTGAGCCGCGCCGGCGGGCTGGTGATGACCATGGGCGCGACCGGCTCGCGGCTGGTGGTCGATGGGCGCGAGTTGTTCATCCCGCCCGTGACGCCGCGCGTGTTGGCCGAGCCGACGGGCGCGGGCGACGCCTACCGCGCCGGACTGCTGCGCGGCATGCAACTGGGCGCGCCCTGGGAAGTGGCCGGGCGCATGGGCGCGCTGGCGGCCGCCTACGTGCTGGAGCAGTTCGGCCCGCAGAACCACACCTTCACGCGGGCCGAGTTCGTGGCCCGCTATCGCCAGCATTTCGACGACGAGGGCGCGCTCGACGCGCTCCTCGCCATCCCCGAATCCATTCCATCGCCTTTGCCGGTCGCCCCGTAGGCGGCGGCAACAAGGCCAGTTGTTTAAGGAGAATCTGCACACATGGACTTCGACGTCAAGAACATCGATCTGGCTCCCGGCGGCCGGCATCGCATCGAGTGGGCCGAGCAGGAGATGCCCGTGCTGCGCGGCATCCAGCAGCAATTCAAGGATGAGCGCCCCTTCGCCGGGCTGCGCGTCAGCGCCTGCATGCACGTGACTACCGAGACGGCCAACCTGATGGCCAGCCTACATCAGGGCGGGGCCGATGTCGTTCTCTGCGCCAGCAACCCGCTGAGCACCCAGGACGACGTGGCCGCGGCCCTCGTCACCCACTACGAGATCCCGGTCTACGCCATCAAGGGCGAGGACAACGAGACCTACTTCAAGCACATCCATGCCGTGCTCGACCACAATCCCCATATCGTCATGGACGACGGCGCCGATCTGGTCAGCACCATCCACAAAGACCGCCGCAACCTGATCGACAACATGCTCGGCGGCACGGAAGAGACGACCACGGGCATCATTCGCCTGCGGGCCATGGCCCGCGACGGCGCGCTGCAGTTCCCCATGATGGCCGTCAACGACGCGCTGACCAAGCACATGTTCGACAATCGCTATGGCACGGGC
This sequence comes from Promineifilum sp. (SeqCode), assembly GCA_035372725.1. Classification (GTDB taxonomy): domain Bacteria; phylum Chloroflexota; class Anaerolineae; order Promineifilales; family Promineifilaceae; genus Promineifilum. The sequence goes on along the minus strand of DAOSMQ010000493.1, from coordinate 231 downwards.
CAATCGACGATGGACGGCATTATCCGGGCGACCAACATCCTGCTGGCCGGCCGCAACGTCGTCGTCGCCGGCTACGGCTGGTGCAGCCGCGGCATCGCCATGCGCGCCCGTGGCCTGGGGGCCAACGTTATCGTCACCGAGATCGACCCGCTGAAGGCGCTGGAAGCGGTCATGGACGGCTACCGCGTCTTGCCGATGATCGAGGCCGCCGCCATTGGCGACATTTTCGTA
>DAOSMQ010000492.1:0-2436 GCA_035372725.1 Promineifilum sp. (SeqCode) | reverse complement strand
GAGGACGCCGCGCTGGCCCACCGGCTGGCCACGGCCCTGCGCGAGGCCGGCCGCCCGGTGTGGATCGCCCCGGACGACATCCTGCCCGGCGAGCAGTGGGTTGAGGCCATCGGCCGCGGCCTGACCGTCAGCGGCCTGTTCGTCATCCTGATCACCCCCCAGGCGGTGCAGTCGGAGTGGGTCAAGTACGAAGTCAATCTGGCCATCACCCTGGAGCGCCGCCTGCGCATGGAGATCGTCCCGTTGGAGGTCGTGCCGGCGGAGACGCCGATCACCTGGTCGGCCTATCAGGCCATTGAATTCGGCGACTACGACGCCGATTTGCCCCATGTGCTGGCACGGCTGGCGGCGCGCCGGCGCGCGCCGGAGGCGCGTCCGCCCAGCCCGGCCTTGCCGCCGCCAGAGCCGCCGCGGCGCACGGCCGCGCTAAACCAGCCCGCGCCGCTGCCCCTGCCGGCGTCCGCGCCCGTGGTCTTGCCCGACCATGTGCCGCAGAACTATCCGCGCCAACCCACCTATCGCATCCACGCGCCGACGGAGATGGCCCTGGCCCACGTGCTGGCGGGCGAGTTTCTCTATGGCCCGGAGCGGCAGCCGGCGCAGGCGGGCGAGTTCTGGATCGGGCGCTATCAGGTCACCAACGCCGACTACAAGCGCTTCATCGACGCCAACCCCGGTCACCCTGTGCCCCACGTAGCCGCCGATTGGGCCAAGCCCTATAACTGGAACCCGACCACACGCGACTATCCGCCCGGCAAGGCGACCCACCCGGTGGTGCTGGTGCGTTGGGCCGACGCCAAAACGTTTTGCGACTGGGCCGGCATGCGGCTGCCAACCGAGGAGGAGTGGGAGAAGACGGCGCGGGGCGTGGACGGCCGCGCCTACCCCTGGGGCGACGAGCCGCCGACGGCCGATCTCTGCAATTGCGACCACGCCACGCTGGGTACGTCGCCCGTCGGCCGCTATTCGCCCCAGGGTGATAGCCCCTATGGCTGCGGCGACATGGCCGGCAACGTCAGCGAGTGGACGAGCACGCCCGGCAACGCGGACGGCATGCGCATTGTCCGTGGCGGGGCCTGGCCCTTCGCCTCGCAGAACAATCAGGTCACTTCCCGGCTGGAGGCCGCCGCTGAGCGCCAGACACCCTACATCGGCTTTCGCGCCCTGACCGACTCGCCCACCGACACGCCCACCGGCGAGCGCTGGACACATCTGCGCAGCGGCATCGAGTTTCTGCGCGTGCCCGCCGGGCAGTTCTTCTTTGGCGACAGTCGCCAGCCGGTGGACCTGGATGCCTTCTGGATCGGCCGCTACGAGGTCACCAACCTGCAATTCGACCACTTCGTGCGCGCCACCGGCTACCGGACAGTGGCCGAGCAGAAGGGCTATGGGCGCGTGCTGCGCGACAACAAGTGGGTGAGACTGCCCGGCGCCTACTGGCGACAGCCGGACGGGCCAGACTCGGCCATTGATAACCGCTGGCAACACCCGGTCGTGCAGATCAGCGCCGCCGACGCTGACGCCTTTGCCCAATGGGCCGGGCTGCGGCTGCCAACCGAGGAGGAGTGGGAGAAGGCCGCGCGCGGCGGCGACAGCCGCGTGTTCCCCTGGGGCAACCGCGCGCCCTCGCCGCGCCTGCTCAACTATGGCCGGCTGATGGGCAACACATCGCCCGTGGGCCGCTACTCGCCCGACGGCGACAGCCCCTATGGCGTGGCCGACATGGCCGGCAACGTCTGGGAGTGGACGACGACGCGCTATGACCGCGACCCCGACCTGCTGGTGTTGAAGGGCGGTTCCTGGGCCGACCCGGAGACCTCCTGGCTGCGCGGCGCGGCCGGCCCACGCCACTGCCAGGCGTCGATCGGCTTCCGGCTGGTGACCTCGGCTTCCTAGCCCTACGGCAGGCAGTAGGTCACGGCCACGTCGTCCACGGCCATGCCGGTGATCCCGCCCGTGCCGTTGTTGAAGACCCCGAAGTAGAGCGTCACTGCCTGGCCGCGGAAAGCGCTCAGGTCGATGACGTGCCGCTGCCATTGACTGTACCACTGCCGCTGGAAGAGCAAGACGTGTTGCTGCCCTCTGCTGTCGAACAGCAGCACCATTTGCGCGTCGTCGCTCAGCCGCGCCCGGTCGAGGGGCGAAGTGGGCACGACCGGTGGCGGTGTCAGGCTTCCGGCCCGCGTGCCCGTCGTCGTGGCGAAAAGCTGGAAGCTGAGCGCCACCGACGGCGGCCCGGCGGGGATGAAAAGCGTCTGCTGGGTCGATGAGTAGCTGTAGACGTTGTCCTGCGGGCGAATGATGCCGATTTGCATGGCGCGTTGGCCGCTGTAGACCGGAAAGGTGACGTAGCGGGCCGGGAAGGCGTTGGTGTTGATCTGCCAGCGTCGCCCACGGCCACCCGCCCGCCCGACCGCTGCGCCGACGTGGTCGTCA
>DAOSMQ010000491.1:0-2436 GCA_035372725.1 Promineifilum sp. (SeqCode) | reverse complement strand
AAGCGCCACGGCCGCATGTACGCCCCCGGCTGGTAATCGAAGCGCACGTCGCCCAGCTTGTGGACGCGGCCGTCGAGGACGATGGCGTTCTCCGTGGCCCGGCTCAGGTCGCCGAAGCCGCGGCCGAGGTTCAGCCCAACCGTGCGCCCATCCGGCAGGAAGCCCGACGCGCTGGCCCAGTTCCAGTAGCTGCGATACTCCCACACGCCCCGCCCCCAATCGAGCGAGCCGAGGCTGGTCGTGGGCGACAACTCCTCGACCGCGTCGCCGTGGCGCAGCGTGCCGGCGGCGGGCAGGCAGTTGATCTTGGTGTTGTAGTAGAAGCGCCGCGCGCCGATAGGGATGACGATGGTCACGGACTCGTGGCCCGGCGGCGTGGCCAGGTGGATGTCGGCGGCAATGCCCCGGCCGCCGTGGAAGCCGGGCCAATCGACGCGCACGCGCCGCCCGTCCGGCCCGGCGGTGAAGCGGAGCGACGCCTTGTCGCTCTGGTAAGCCGTCTCGCCTTCGCCGCTGCCGCGCGCCAGCCCCACGCCACGCGCCAGCGGGACGACCAGCCCCTCCTCGTAGAGTTCGCCGTTGGCGTAGTCGAGCGTGTAGACAAAGACATTGGCCGCATAGCCCAGGTCGGCGACCGTGGCGGAGAAAAACCCGCGCGGCGTAAAGAGGGCGTAGTAGTCCCAGCGCTTCAGGCGGAAGCGCTGCAACGGCCGCAAAGCGTAGAAGCGCGCTTTCTCCAGGTTAGCGTCCAACAACGGTTGCCGCGCCCAGCCCACCTGCGCCAGGCGGCCGGCGGTATCGAGCAAGGGGCCGGGATGGATCAGTTCGGTTTGCATGTGCTATCCTTTGGCCCGGATTAAAGCACCGATTGGCGCGGAGGGGAAGGAAGGATCGACTTGAGAGAGAACAAGAGTCCTGACGTCGGTAGCATCTGGTATTTCTGGTTCGCGACCGACGCCTTTCACGTTGACAAGCGCCTGCGACGGCTGAATCGGAGACTGCCGAGTGAACCGCGTTGCCGGTTCTGCAACGCGCCTTTCCGCGGCATGGGCGGCGCGTTGGAGCGCATGCTCTTCGGCAAGCGCCAGTCATCGCTCAACCCGCGCTACTGCAACATGTGCGACGAGGCCTCGCGCCGCTTCCCCGGCGGGGCGGAGGTGCCCATGTCGATGCTCTTCGCCGACGTGCGCGGCTCGACAGCGCTCTCGGAGACCATGAGTCCGATGGCGTTCAGTCGCCTCATCAACCGCTTCTATACTCGCGCGGCCAGGATCATCGGCGAGGAAGATGGGCTGGTGGAAAAGCTGGCCGGCGACTCCGTGGCCGCCTTCTGGGGCGCGGGCTTCGCCGGGCCGGACTATGTGGCGCGGACGGTGGCCGTGGCGCAGCAGCTCGTCCGCGCCATGACCGAGGAGGAAATACCCATTGGCGTTGGCGTTCACGCCGGGGTGGCTTACTTTGGCGCGGTGGGCACAGAGGAGGGGCTGACCGAGTTCGCCGCCCTGGGCGATGAGGTCAATTTGGCCGCGCGCCTGGCCGCCCAGGCCGCGGCGGGCGAGATCATCATCAGCCAGACGGCTCTGGCCGCGGCCAACGTGCCGGCCGACGGGCTGGAGACCCGTGAGCTTGAGTTAAAGGGGATCAGCCGGCCGGTGTCGGCCTATGTGTTGCATGCCGCCTAGCGCTGTGCTGGGCAACTATATCCATGCGGAGACCCAACATGAAGATCAGTGCGCGCGTCCAAAGCAGCTTTGGCCAACAGATCATTACTCTGGCGACCAACGAAAACAGCCACACCATCGACATCCCGCCCAAACCAACCGGCTACGGCTCCAGCGCCAACGGTGGCGAGTTGCTCTTCCTGGCGCTGGCCACCTGCTATTGCAACGACATCTACCGCGAGGCGGCCAGGCGCGGCATTGAAGTGACGGGCGTGGAGGTTGACGTGCGCGGCGACTTCGGAGCCGAGGGCGAACCGGGCCGCAACGTCACCTACCAGGCCAGGATCACTGGCAAAGCCACGGCCGCCGCGCTGGAAGACCTGGCCCGCCACACCGATACCGTCGCCGAAATCCAGAACACCTTGCGCGCCGGCGCGACCGTCAGCCTGAGCGAGGTCGAGGTCCTGCCGGTGTAAGCAGCGGAGGCTGTTTGACTGCCTAATTGACCTGGCCTGCCACTTGGAGAAGCATAGCCAATGTCTGCCTCGCCGCCGCGGCCCACGTAAACCGTGGGCCATTGGCATAGCCCGCGCGGATCAACGCGCGGCGCAGGTCATCCTCGCCGGCCACGCGCCGCAGCGCCGCCGCCAGCGCCGCCGTGTCGCGCGGATCGACCAGCAACGCCCCTTCCCCGGCCACCTCCGGCAGCGAACTTGTGTTGCTGCACACCACCGGCGTGCCGCACGCCTGCGCCTCCAGCACCGGGAAACCAAAG
>DAOSMQ010000490.1:0-2455 GCA_035372725.1 Promineifilum sp. (SeqCode) | reverse complement strand
AGGCCACTGTCACCATGCGCCACTTGCTGACCCACATGGGCGGCTGGCTGGGCGATTTCTTCCGCGAGACGGGCAGCGGCGACGACGCCCTGGCCCGCTACGTCGAGGAGATGGCCACACTCGAACAGGTTGTGCCCGTGGGTACGCTGTGGGCTTATAACAACGCCGGCTTCGGCCTGGCCGGGCGGGTCATCGAGAAGGTCACCGGCAAGGGCTATGAGACCGTCGCCCAGGAGATGGTGCTCGACCCGCTGGGCATGGCCAACTCCTTCTTCTTTCCGGCCGACGTGATCTCGCGCCGCTTCGCCGTTGGCCACAGCGTCCATGAGGGCCAGGGGCCGGTCGTGGAGCGGCCGTGGGCGCTGGCCCGCTCGGCCCATGCTGTCGGCGGCCTGTGCTCCAGCGCTCGCGACCAGATGCGCTATGCCCGCTTCCACCTGGGCGACGGCGCGACCGAGACGGGCCAGCGGCTGCTCGCGGCCGGGACGATGGCCGCCATGCAGTCACCGCAATGCGCGGCCAACCTGGAGCGTCAAATGGGCCTGAGCTGGATACTGCGCGACATGGCCGGCACGCCGACGGTGCTGCACGGTGGCGCGACCAACGGGCAGCAGTCAGCCTTCGTCATGGCCCCCTCGCGCCGCTTCGCCATCACCGTGCTGACCAATGCCGACGAGGGCAACATGCTCCACGATGCCGTTGTGGCCTGGGCGATGGAGCGCTATCTGGGGCTGGTCGCGTCAGAGGTAGACCAGGCGCAGCCGGACGCTGACGCGCTGGCCGCGTATACTGGCCTCTTCAGGGCGCGGCTGTCGCACGTCGAGCTAACGGTGCAGGACGGTGTGCTCATGGGCAGAATGATTCCGCAGGGAGGCTTCCCGGATGTGGACTCGCCCGCCTCGCCGCCAACGCCGTTCAGCCGGGTCGTCTTCTACGCGCCGGATCGCATCGTCGCCCTCGACCCGCCGCTGAAGGGGCTGAAAGCCGAGTTCCTACGCGACGAGGCCGGCCAGATCGCCTGGCTGCGCACCAGTCGCCTCATGCGGCGCGACGAACCGGCTGCCTGAGCCTCGGCTAGAGGTATTCGGGGTACGCGGGCGGCTGCCAATCGCTCTGGTAGCCGGCAATGAAGCGGCGTAGCTCGTCGGGGATGGGGAAGGCCTCACGGGTGATGTAGTCGTACATCACCTGAACCGTCTTACCGTAGGCCACCAGGCGGCCGTCCTCGCCCTGCACCTGGTAGAGCATGTCGAAGCTCTTCGTGCCGAAGCGGGAGATACCCGTACCGATGTGGAGCACCTCGGTTAGCAACGCCGGCGACTTGTAGGTGCAACTGGCGTTGACGAGGATGAGCGGCAGATCGAGCAATTCCGAGCCGAGGATGCCCTCGCGCATCACTTCGCCCAGGTACTTGATGCGCACCGTCTCGAAGTAGGCGAAAAAGACGGCGTTGTTGACGTGGCCCATGGCATCGATGTCGCGGAAGGCGACCTCCAGGGCGATCTCATAGGGGTAGTTGGTGTAGGTCATGCTGTCTCGGAGATGGGCTGACTGTGGGAATGACAGGGGCATTCTAGCACGTTTGTCTGGCGGCGGAAAGAAAGGGCGTGGCCGAGGCAGGGCTTTGCCAAAGCCACCGCCGGCGCATCGACCTGACATGGGCGGCCACGCATGGTACTGCCACTAGAGAACAACTGGCCGTCCACCGGTCAGGTCAATGGTCGCCAGACGACTTTGGCAAAGTCCTGGTGGCCGAGGGACGACAGACCAACGCCCACACACGGCGGCCAGACGAGACGAGAGATGAGGTCGGCGGTGGGCCGTCGTCCGTTGTCCGCCGGCCATCTACTCAGCGCCCAGCGTCGCCTGAATGGTCAGGGGTTGGCCGTCGCGCAGGAGCGACAAGACAATGGTGTCGCCGACGGCCTTGTGCAGTTCCAGGTACTCCAGTAGCGCGTTCCAGTCATTGATGGCGTTGCCGTCCAGCGCGGTGATGATGTCGCCGCCGGCCAGGACGCGGCGGTTACCGACGATGACCTCCTGCTGCGCGCCGCGCACGCCGGCGGCATCGGCCGGGCCGCCCTGCGCCAGTTGGGCCACCAGCACCCCCTGCTCCACTGGCAGCCCCAACGCCTCGGCCAGCCCGGCGTTAATCGAGTAACCCAACAAGCCCAGCGTCGCATGCTGATAGGCCCCTTCGGCCAGCAAGACGGGCACCACGCGCCGCAGCGTGGCCGCGGGCACGGCGAAGCCAATGCCCTGCGCGCCCTCCTGGATGGCTGTGTTGATGCCCATGACCTCGCCGCGCGAGTTCAACAGCGGCCCGCCGGAGTTGCCGGGATTAATAGCCGCGTCCGTCTGGATGACATTGAAGATGTAGTCGCCCGTGTCAGTCTCCAACGGCCGGCCCAGCGCGCTGACCACACCCGTCGTCAGCGTCCGGTCAAGGCCAAAC
>DAOSMQ010000489.1:0-2465 GCA_035372725.1 Promineifilum sp. (SeqCode) | reverse complement strand
CACCCCCGCTCCCCCACTCTTCTGCCTTCCTCTCGTCTGGCGCGCCGACGGCCAGCCAGAGGCCGCCTATCGCGTCTTCGTCCACCTGGTCGATGCCGCCGGCCACATCATCGCCCAGTCCGATGCCGCCCCGGCCAACTGGACGCGGCCGACGACCGGCTGGTTGCGGGGCGAGGTCATCCTCGACACGCATACGCTGACGCTGCCGGAGCCGTTGCCGGCCGGGCCGCTGACGCTGCGGATCGGCCTGTATGACCCCGACACGGGTGCGCGGCTGGCCAGTGGCGGGGCCGATTTCGTGACGATCCCCTGGCCGCTTGCGCCCTAGGGCACTTCGTGCCCGGCCGACGCCTCCCAGACAGCGAACCACTGTTGCCGGTCGAGCGTCAGCGCCTCGGCCATCGCCGCGGCCTGCACGCGCTCCAGCCGGCCCGTGCCCAGCACCGGCAACACCCGCGCCGGATGGCGCAGCAGCCAGGCCAGCGCGACCTGATCGACGCCCGCGCCACCCAACTCCTGGCCGACGCCCGCCAGCGCCCGCCGCACCCGCGCGGCCCGCTCGTCGCCAGGGTCGAACAGTCGTCCGCCGGCCAGCGGCGACCAGGCCATCGGCGGCACGCGCAACCGCTGGGCCTGGTCGAGCGTGCCGTCGTGGAGCGGGTCAAGGGCCAGCACCGACAGCTCGATCTGGTTGGTGGCCAGCGGGAAGTCGAGGCGCGCTTGCAACAGGTCGAACTGCCAGGGCATGAAGTTGCTGACGCCAAAGGCCCGCGCCTTGCCAGCCACCCGCAGGGCCGCGAACGCTTCGGCCACCTCGTCGGCGTCCAGCAGCGGGTCGGGGCGATGGATGAGCAACAGGTCGAGGCGGTCGGTGTGGAATAGCCGCAGCGCGTTCTCGGCCGCGCGGACGATGGCGGCGCGGCTGGTGTCGTAATGGTGGACGCGGTTGGCCGGCCGGTTGCCGCTGACAAGCTGGATGCCGCACTTGGTGACCAGTTCCAGGCGGTCGCGCAGGCCCGGCTCGGCCGCCAGCGCCGCGCCGAAGCGCTCCTCGCAGGTGTAGCCGCCGTAGATGTCGGCGTTGTCGAAGGTGGTGATGCCCAGGTCGAGGCAGCCGTGGATGAAGCCCAGCAGCGCGCCGGTGTCCATACCCCAGTCGCCCAGCCGCCACACCCCGGCCACCAGCCGCGAGAACATCGGCCCGGCGTCGGTCATTTGAATGCGCGAGACGGTCATGCCCATTTCTCCTTAAGCGTGAATAGGAAGTGATTATGAACGCGGACGCGGATTCGACAACTCCGCGGCCCGGCGGTTATCATTCCCGCCGGAGGTATGGCCCATGACGCGAATGGCTTTGATTTCCGATATCCACGGCAACCTGACCGCGCTGGAGGCGGCGCTAGCCGACATTGAGCGCCACGGCGCGGAACGCATTGTCTGCCTGGGCGACGTGGCCCAGGAAGGGCCACAGCCCGTGGCCGTCATCCATCGCCTGCATGACCTGGCCATCCCGGTCGTCATGGGCAACACCGACGACTGGCTGCTGAATCCCAAGCCGAAGAAGGTCAAGTCAGAGAAAGACCGCCAGGAGTTAGAAATCGACCGCTGGGTGCTGGCGCAGTTGACGGACACAGAGCGGGCGCTGATGCAGGACTATGCGCAAACACTGACGTTCGACCTGGACGGCGCGTCCCTGCTCTGCTACCACGGCTCGCCCATCAGCTGCGAACACCGCATCCGCCCCACCACGCCGGCCAAACGGCTGAAGGAGTTGTTCGCCGGCCACAACGAGACGCTCTTCGCCGGCGGCCACACCCACGAGCCAATGCTGCGCCGCTTCGGCCCCAGCCTGATCCTCAACCCCGGCAGCGTCGGCGCGCCCGTGGTCGAACGCCAGACCAGCACTGAAGACGACTACACCCCCTCCTGGGCCGAGTATGCCCTCGTCGAGGCGAAAGGGGCCGATTTGCGCGTAACGCTGCGGCGCGTTCCCTACGCGCTGGCCGACTTCGCCGCGGCCGTCCGCGCCAGTGGCATGCCCCACGCCGGCTATCTGCTGAAGGGCTGGCGGCAGGTCTAGCCCCTGCCCGGCGGCGCGGCCCGCCGCGCGGCTACTGGAGGCCATAGGAGGCGTCACGATTCTTTGTCGCGAAGAAGGGCTGCAAATGCCGGCGGCGAGAGGATTTGCAGCTTGTCCAGCCGCTTGAGAACGAGTAGATCTTCATCGCCAGTCACCACGTAATCCGCCTCGCCGACAACTGCATAGGCTAATAGATAGTCGTCCTTACGATCTCGCGAAACAATAGGAAGGACGCCGCTGATGGGGGGCACAACTTCACCAATGTCCAGCAGGATACCGCGCAGAGCAGCCAATTGCTCAGGCTGGATGTACCTGGCCAGACGTGGCTTTTGGGTCACAACACGGTCTAGCTCGTCTAACAAAGGAAGCGGTACGAGCAGGACAA
>DAOSMQ010000488.1:448-2467 GCA_035372725.1 Promineifilum sp. (SeqCode) | reverse complement strand
GGCCGGTGCAGCGGCGACAGGCCCAGCACGGCCTGCGGCCCGCCATCGGGTAGGCGAATCTCCAACTCGTCCTCCCAGATGACGGCCTTATCAGGGTCCAGGTCAGCTTTCCTGAAAAGCTCGGGCAGCGCCTTGTAGAAGCCCAGCCAGCGGTGCAGGCCCGACTCGACGCGCATGCCATCCATCACCCAATCAGCACAGCGCCCACCGGCGATCTTGTACCGCTCCAAAATCGTCACGCCGCGTCCCGCCTTCTGTAAGTCAATGGCCGTGGCTAACCCCGCCAACCCCGCGCCAATAATGATCACATCTTCCATCGTTGCTTTGCTCCTTGCTATCCTCTCAGTATACGGAACATTGACGCAGTGCGATACGGGGAAAAACCCGACCAAAGCGAATTAGGAATTCCTATCGCCCGCTTCGTCAATGTACTGAAACAGCTCATAGCCGGGCAGGTCGCGGCACTGCTTGACGATGCGCGCCAGCTTGCGGTCGCGCACGTCGATGGCATGTTTCTGGCCGCTCTTGCCGATAAACTGGAAGTGGATGGTGGCCCCCTCGACACGCACATGCTTATCGCGCAGGGTCGTCAGGCCATAGGAGCGATTGGCCCGCGCGTACTCGACGTTGCCAACGCGGATAAAAGTCATCTCCATCAGCCGCAGCACGGTGGCCACTACCTTCTCGCGGGGCAGGCCGCGCCGTGATAGGTCGGCGTCGATGCGCTCGCGCAGGTGGGGCAGCGCCGCGCCAAACTCGGCCATACGGTCGTACTTGGTCTGGTTGCGCGTGGCGCTCCAGTCGGGGTGATAGCGGTACTGTTTGCGCCCTCTGGCGTCGCGGCCGGTGGCCTGCAAGTGGCCGTTGGCCCGGCGGCAAATCCAGACCTCTTCCCAGGCCGGCGGAATGCGCAGGGCCTCGATGCGTGCCAGCAGGCGCGGACTGTCGATCCGCTCACCGCGTTCGTCGCGGTACTGGAAGTCGTCGCCAACGCGCTCGCGGCGGATGCCCGGCTCGTCGTCGCTGACGTAGCGCAGGCCAATGGCTTCGGCCGCCTCCGCGTAGGGCGACCCCGCGTCGACGCGGGCGGCGCTCATTGCCCGGCCCGCGTCCGCGCCATGTCCGCCAGCAGCGACTGCTCGGCGTGATAGATGCGTCGCATGAAAAAGGGCGTCGTGCGCCGTTCCAGCCAGCCGCGCAGGCCATCGGACGCGGGCATGTCGGTGTCAAATGTAACCCGGCTGCGGCCGGCGGCCAGCGGCTCGACCGTAAAGAGCGTCACGACCCCCGCGGCGGCATCCTCCTCCCTCAACACGCGCCCCGGTTCAGGCTCCGTCACCCGCAGGCGCAGGGTCTGCTGGCTACCCATCACCTCCATGCCTACGCGGGCAACCGTGCCCTCGCCAACGCCACCTTCTTCGACGACCAGCTCCTTGAAGTATGGCTTGGGCAAAATGGAGGGGTGACCGGCGCGGTAGTCAGACAAGATGCCGTAAATGACATCGGCCGGCGCGTCGATGACGCGCGACACGGATACATGGATATTGCTCATGGCCTACTCCTTCCAGCAGCACGGCGCGGCAATAGCGCTATCCAGAACCGCGCATGGCCTGCCGCTGCCGCTCCACTTCCAGGCGCTCCTTCTCCAGCGCCAGGCGCTCCCGCTCCAATTCCAGCCGCTCCCGCTCCAGGGCCAGGGCGTGCTTCTGGTCGAGCCGCCCCTCCTCGCGGCCGCGCCAGATCTGCGTCGCCACCAGGCCCAGCAGACCGGTGAGGGCCGTGATGACCGCGGCCACGGCCAGCGACAACTCGCGCAGGCTATCGGTCGGGACGTCGGTTTCCGGCTGCTGCGGATCGACCTCCTCGCCGGGGTCGGGGGTCAGTTGCAGCGGCGGCGTGGCCACGACGTCGCTGCTGAGGCCGTCGCCGACGCGCAACAGGCGGCCGGCGGCGAACAGCAGACTGAGAGCCACCAGGATGACCAGCCCGATGAGCACCACATTGCGGCGAGAAGGCGAT
>DAOSMQ010000488.1:0-438 GCA_035372725.1 Promineifilum sp. (SeqCode) | reverse complement strand
ATCGGCCATAGCTACCTGAAAGACGTTCGACACACAGCAGTGGTTCCGTTCCGTGCCGGCAGTATAGCCGCTTGCGGCTGCGGATCAACCTGGGCCAGTGGCCGGCGGTCAGCGGCCGGCGGCCAGCGATCGAGGATGGCTGCCTTCCTCACTCCCCGACACCATGCCGACCAACACCACGCCGTGGATGGCCCCAACGATGGCCCCCATGGCCAGCAGGGCCAGGGCGACGACGGCGATGGCCGCGGCCGTGCTCGACAGCTTGAAGGCGAGATCCATGGCCCAGAAGACGACGGGCATGCCCACGGCCCAGGCCAGCATGTTAGCCGGAATCCAGCGCCCGGCGTGGGCGACGTGGCCGCGCAGAGCCAGGAACTGCGCGAACGACAGCACCGCCCCGGCCACCGCCCCCAGCCCCGCGGCCAGCAGCAGCACCAC
>DAOSMQ010000487.1:0-2470 GCA_035372725.1 Promineifilum sp. (SeqCode) | reverse complement strand
GGTGCCCAAAGAGTTGCGCGAATCGACCCTGGCGCTGGGCACAACCCGCTTCGAGATGCTGGGCATGTTGCTTAAGCAGACGTTGCCCGGTCTGTTTACGGCCGTGCTGTTGGCCTTTGGCCGGGCTATTGGCGACGGGGCCGCGCCCATGTTCACCGCCGGTTACACCGACCGCCTCCCGCAGGGCCTCATGCAACCCGTCGCCACCCTGCCGCTGGCGATCTTCTTCCAGCTGAGCGCGCCGTTCAAGGAAGTGCAGACGCGAGCCTACGCGTCGGCGCTGATCCTGACGGCCGTCATCCTGATCATTAGCTTTCTGGCCCAGTACACCTCGCGGCGGCTGGGTCGTAATGTTATTCGCTAACCGCCGTTGACGAAGCGCCGCCGCTTCGTTGCGATGGGGAGACAACCATGCACCACTCACTGGCCACGCGCAAGCTAAACGTGTGGTATGGACAGCAACACGCACTCAAGAATATCAATATCGACCTGCCCATCCGCCAGATCACGGCCATCATTGGGCCGTCGGGCTGTGGCAAGTCCACCTTTCTGAAGAGCCTTAACCGGCTACTGGAGCTAAACGAGATCGTGCGCATTGAGGGCGAAGTGCTGCTGGACGGCGAGAACATCTACGCCCCCGGCAGCGATGTAACCGACGTGCGCACGCGCATCGGTATGCTGGCCCAAAAGCCGTTCCCGTTGCCCATGTCGATCTACGACAACGTTGCCTACGGCATGAAGATCCACGGCATGCACAATGGCCACGTGGCCGACAACGTCGAGAGGGCACTCAGGGCTGTGGGGCTGTGGAGCGAAGTCGCCGACCGCCTCAAGGCTCCCGCCACTGGCCTGTCCGGCGGGCAGCAGCAGCGCCTTTGCCTGGCTCGCGCCATCGCCGTCGAGCCAGAGATTCTGCTGTGCGACGAGTCCACTGCTTCACTCGACCCTATCGCCGCACAGGGCATCGAAGCGCTGCTCATGGAACTGCGCGGCGATTACACGCTGGTGATTGTCACCCACAACATTGCCCAGGCGCGCCGCCTGGCCGACTACGTGCTGTTTATGTGGCTGGGTGAGCTGGTGGAGCACGGCCCCGCGGCGGAGTTCTTCGCCAACCCCCAGCAAAAGCTGACCCAGGACTACCTGGCGCGTCGAATTGGTTAGTGCTCCCCGCTTCCGGCTTCTAGGGAGTGGTGGTTACCCGGCCGCGGCACCCGCCGTGGCCGGGTTTGTTTGTGTGGGTGGGGACTAGCGGCCGAGGTAGGGGATGTAGACCCGACTGGCGGCCGGGGGTGGCGGCGGCGGAGGCGGAGGCGCGTCCTCTGGCACGCTGGCGAAGCGACAGGTGATGGCCTCGCCCAGGTCCAGATCGATGGTCGCGGCGGCCGTCGCCGTGTCGATGACCGTGCCCCTATCGCTGTCGCCCTCGCAAGTGATCGCGCCGAGCTGCCAGCCTTCGGGTAGGCGCACATTGACGCTGTAAGCGCCCGCGGCCAGCCCGGTAAAGGTTCGCACCGGCCGCGACGGCGCGCGCAAGGTGAAGCCGCCCAGCGCGCCCCGGAAACGGAAAGCGGTCTCGTCGGCCGGCGTGGGCGCATGGACGATAGCAATACTACCGCTGCCGACCGGGCGCGAATTGGCAAAAGTGCAGACGAGGTTCTCCCCGGCATCGAGGTCGAGCACGGCCATGCGTTCGCCGGGCAGCAAGCTGCTGCCGGCGTCGCTGTCGCCGGCACAGGTGATGGCGTCCAGCTGCCAGCCGGCCGGCGGCGTCTGCTGGATCGTGTAGCTCCCCGGCGGCAGCGACGGCCACGTGCGCGTGGTGCTGGCGGGTGTGGTCAGGACGAACGCCCCCAGCGTGCCGTCGTAGGCGAAGGAGGCTGCTTCCGCTGGACTGGCTGCCTGGGCGAGGGTGATCGTGCCTGTGCCGGCCGCTGCGCGCACGTGGCGAAAGACGCAGGTGATCTCTTCGCCCAGGTCGAGATCGACGATCACTGAGGCGTCCTCGCGGCTGGCGACCGAGCCACCGTCGGCGTCGCCGCTACAGGCGATGTCGCCCAGCGTCCATAGAGGGTGCAGAAGTTCGTGCACGCGGTAGACGCCGGGCATCAGGCTATAGCTCGTCTGCGCCGCCGAGGGGGCATGTAATAGGAATGGGCCGAGGTCGCCCGTATAGGCGAAGTCGGCGTCATCGGCCGGCGCGGCCTCGTTGCGAATGGTCAGGCGCGCTCCTGGCGCGGTACGCGCCAGTTGGAAGACGCAGCCTAGCGTCTCCGCGCCATCCAGATCGATGAGTGCCGTGCCCGCGATCGGGTCGAAAACGCTGCCCGCATCGCTATCGCCGGCGCAAGCGATGCCGGTCACGCGCCAACCGGAGGGCGGAACAGCCTGGATGGCGCGAACGCCCGCGGCCAGCTTGCCACTGCGCCAGTCGGCCGCCTCCGGAGCGCGCAAGTCGAACGCACCCAGG
>DAOSMQ010000486.1:0-2473 GCA_035372725.1 Promineifilum sp. (SeqCode) | reverse complement strand
GACGTCGGCCACGCTGCTCTCGGCCGTGCTCGCCGACCACGTGGGCCGCCGGCTCAAGGGCGCCCTGCACCCCGACCTGGCGGACGCCCTGGCCCTCACCCGGTCACGCCTCGACCGGGTGGCGGCGGCCCTGCGCGCCGTGCCCGACATTCCCGCCCAGATTACCGCCGGCGAGTTCGGCCCGCTCCACGGCTGGCTACGCGAAAATATCTATCGCCACGGCTCCAAGTTCACCGCCAACGAGCTGATCGCCCGCGTCTGCGGCGGCCCGCTGTCCATCGACCCCTACGTGGCCTACCTGCGCGACAAGTTTGCCTAGGGGATAGGGGCTAGGGGCTAGGGAAGAGCGCTCTTCCCTAATCCCTAATCCCTAGCCCCTAATCCCTATCCCTAGCGTCGCAGCAGCCGGAAGGCGATGCCCCGGCCCAGCCCGTTCACCTGCGCCAGGTGGATCCACAACAGGGCCAGATTCTCCAGATGGCGCGCGGCCGACAGCGCCCCGGCATCCACCGGCTCGAAGCCGATCTCTTCGGCCAGCTGCCAGACGGCCGCCTTGCCCATCTCATCATCGCCACAGAGGAACATCGACGCCGCGCCGCCAGGGTAGGCCGGCGCGGCCATGTTCTCCGCGCCGGTCGTGTTGAACGCCTTGATCACCCGCGCGCCCGGCGCCCAGGCGGCGATCTGTTCCGCGCCGGAACGATCGCCATTGTAGAGCAGCCGCAGGCCGGGGGCGATGGGGTTGGTGCAGTCGATCAGCAGCTTGCCGGCCAGGTCGCCGGCCATCGCCAGCGTCTCCTGGGCGGCCGAGAAGGGCACGGCCAGAACGACGGTGCTGCTGCGGGCCACGGCGTCGGCCACGCGCGCGGCGGCCGCGTTTGGCCCGGCCGCCGCCACCAGCGTGGCCACTTTCTCGCTACCCGGCTGGCGCGAGGCAAAGGTGACCATGTGGCCGCGGGCCGCCCAGCCCTTGCCCAGCGCCGCCGCCACCCGTCCGGTGCCAATGATCGCAATCTTCATGCCGACCCTTCCTTATTAGACGCGCCCAAGATACACGATTCGGCGGCGAGGGGCAAAGATAGCATGGGCCAGTAGATCAGTAAGCAGTGGGCCAGTCGGTCAGTGGGTCAGTCGGTCAGTAAGCTGGCACGCTCTTGCCCTGGCCCCTGGCCCCTGGAACCTGGCCCCTGGCATTGGGTCGGCGGTCAGTTTACAGAAAACAGCCCAATGTCTTGCGCGGGGACGGTGCGCAGCAGGGCCAGCTCGTCGTGGTAGGCCCGCCGCAGCGCCGCCTCCAGCTCCGTCAGCCGGTCGAACGCCAGCAGGTCTTGCTTCTCCTCCGGTGGCAGCTGGATGAGCGCCGCGCCCAGATAGGCCAGCGAGGCGGGATCGTCGGGCGGGTCGTCGGGCATCGTGTCGATGTTGCCCATGCTGACCAGCTTCTTCAGGTACGCCATGACCAGCGGCTCCAGCCGGGCCGCGCCGGCGGCCACGGAGGTCGCGTCCTCCGCCAGCAGCGGGGCCGGTTCGACCAGGCCGACCAGGTAGGGGCGGTCGTGGCGCAGCCGGGCGATGCGGAAGCGCTCGCGGCCGACGGTCATAATGACCATGCGGCCGTCGTCCAACGGCTGCACCTGGGTGATCTCGGCCGTGCAGCCGACAACGTGGGGGCGCGCCGGCGCGCCGCCTTCCGCCCGCCCCTCGGCGATCAGGACGACGCCAAACGGCCGGTTCTCGCGCAGACAGTCGGCCACCATCTCCTTATAGCGCTCCTCAAAGATGTGCAACGGCAGCGGCATCCCCGGAAAGAGGACGAGGTTCAGCGGAAAGAGCGGCAGTTCATACATAGTCGAGTCCTTGTCGCCTATACGCACAGTATAGCCGATTCGTTGCCCGGCGAAGAACTTCTCCGTGCCTGGCACTTTCTTCGCTCCCCTCGGGCCGCCGAAGAAGGTGCGACGCACTCAGGAAAGTGCGACGCACCACTGGCAAACAAAAACCCGGGCGTTGGCCCGGGTTTCTGCCCCTAATGGAGGGTGTGTTCGGCTCAGTGGGGGCCGGCGCCCTTGATGTCGTCGCTGACCAGTTCCTCGAACTGCTTGAAGTTCTCCTTGAACATGCCCACCAGCTTCTGGGCCTGGGCGTCGTAGGCGTCCCTGTCGGCCCAGGTGTTGCGGGCCATCAGGATGTCCGACGGCACGTCGGGCACGCTCTCCGGCACAGCCAGCCCGAAGTACGGCTCTTCGACCATGGGCACGTTGTCCAGCTCGCCGTCGAGGGCGGCGTGGATCATCCGCCGGGTGTAGGCCAGCTTCATGCGGCTGCCCACGCCGTAGGGGCCGCCTGTCCAGCCGGTGTTGACCAGCCAGACCTGCGCGCCGTGCTTCTCGATCTTCTCGCCCAGCAGCTTGGCATAGACGCCCGGCCGCAGGGGCATGAACGGCGCGCCGAAGCAGGTGCTGAAGTTTGGCTG
>DAOSMQ010000485.1:0-2476 GCA_035372725.1 Promineifilum sp. (SeqCode) | reverse complement strand
ACGCAGATGAACAGCCAGACCGTCTCCTCGGCGGCCAACTTCACCATGCACGCCGCCGTGGCCGCGCTGAAGGGGCCGAAGGACACGACGCGGGCCATGCGCGACGAATACCAACAGCGGCGCGACTTCATGGTGCCGGCGCTGAACGCCATTGACGGCGTCGAGTGCGCCAACATCGAGGGCGCGTTCTACCTGTTCCCGCGCTTCCCCAACAGCACGAAGACCAGCGCCGAGCTGGCCGAGGCGCTCATCGACAAGGCCGGCATCGCCTCCGTGCCCGGTGGCGCTTTCGGCCGCAGTGGCGAAGGCCACGTCCGCTTCACCATCGCCACAGCCATGCGCGACCTGGAAAAGGCCGTTGATAAGCTGGCTAAAGTCGCGCGCGAGCTATAGAAGAAGGTTCCAGGGGCCAGGTTCCAGGGGAGGAGCACTCTTTCCCTGGAACCTGGCCCCTGGAACCTGTCCCCTCTCTTCAGTGGCTCAGGATTTGGGACAGGAACTGCTTCGTCCGCTCGTTCGTGGGGTTGGCGAAGAAATCCTCAGGCGTGTTCTCCTCGACGATCAGGCCGCCGTCCATGAAAATAACCCGGTCGGCCACGGTGCGGGCGAAGCCCATCTCATGGGTTACGGCCAGAATGGTGTAGCCCGACGTGGCCAGGTCGCGCATCACGTCGAGCACTTCCTTGATCATCTCCGGGTCCAGGGCCGAGGTCGGCTCGTCGAACATCAGGATAAGCGGCTCCATGGCCAGCGTCCGGGCAATGGCCACGCGCTGCTGCTGGCCGCCGGAGAGCTGGCCGGGGTACTTGTCGGCCTGTTCGGGGATGCCGACGCGCTGTAGCCAGTGACGCGCGCGCTCCTCAGCCTGTTCGCGCGTCCACTTGCGCACGTTCACCGGGGCCAGCATGATGTTCTCCAGCACGGTCAGGTGCGGGAAGAGGTTGAACTGCTGGAAGACCATGCCCACCTCGCGCCGAACCTCAGCGATGTTGCGGATGTCGTGGGTCAGGGTGATGCCATCAACGATGATGTCCCCCTGCTGGTGCTCCTCCAGCCGGTTGATGGTGCGGATGAAAGTCGATTTGCCGGAGCCGGACGGGCCGATGATGACGATGACCTCGCCGCGCCTGACCGTCAGGCTGATGCCGCGCAGCGCCTCGAAATCGCCATACCACTTGTGCACGTCGCGGCAGATGATGATCTCTTCCGTGGACGGGGTTTTGTGTTCCGTCGTCATGCCTGTGTCTCCTGATGGGCCGCGCCGGCGCCTCAACGCTCGCCGACGCCCAAACGCCGCTCCAGCCGCCGGCTATAGGATGCCATGAAGAAGTTGCCGATGAAGTAGATGAGGGCGATGAACACGTATGGCTCGCGGTGGACGCCCAGCCAATCGGGCTGCGCCGAGATGAGGTTGGCGACGCCCAACAGCTCGGTCAGGGCGACGATGGCCACCAGCGTCGTGTCCTTGAACAGGCCGATGAACTGGCCGACGATGGCCGGAATGACGGCGCGCAACGCCTGGGGCAGGATGATGAGCCGGTACTTGCGCGGCGTGCTCAGCCCCAGGGCGTCGGCGGCCTCGTATTGCCCCTTGGGGATGGCCTGCAAGCCGCCGCGGATGTTCTCGGCCAGGTAGGCGGCGGCGAAGAGCGTCACCGCGGCCAGCACGCGCCACGTGCCCAGCACCTCCATCCCCGGCGGCAGGAAGATGGGGAAGATGATGATCGACATGAACAGGATGGTGATCAGCGGCACGCCGCGGACGACCTCAATGTAGATCGTGCTCAACAGGGCGACGACGTTGCCGCGGAAGGCGCGCTGGAACAGCCAGGCCGCCAGCAGGATGAGCAGCGGCCAGAGCGCCAGCGCCTTGCCGGCGACGCCGGCCGTCTGGCCCAGCGCGGGGACGGTGCTGCTGATCAGAAAGTAGACCGTCAGCACGGCCGCGGCCCCCCAGATGAGCCACGCGGGGAGACCGCTGAGACGGCTGCGGCGGCCGAGCGCCAACAGCACCCCCAGCGGGAACGAAGCCATGATGCCCACCACGGCGATGATGACCGTCAGCAGCAGGCCACCCCAGTCGATGTCGGGATTCAGCCGTGGCACGACAGCGTTGCCCGACAGGCCGACGAGCAGCAGATAACTGACCACCGGCGTCAGCAGCCACAACCACGTCAGCACGCGTCGCACCGGCGAGCGCCGAAACGCGGCCCGGCCATAGACGTAGGGCGTGGGGATGAGCAGAGCCGCCAGCCAGGCCAGCGTCACCCAGATGCGCCATGTCTCCTCGCGCGGGAAGCGGAAGACCATCAGGTTGCGGAAGTTGTCGATGATTGCGCCCCAGTTCGCGCCCGGCGTCTCCCAACGCGCCAGCGTGGCGTCGGCCACGTCCGGGTCAGTGGAGAAGCTGGCCCGGACAACGGCCCAGTCGATGAAGCCGCGCGCCCCGGCCACCAGCAGCAGCACCAGCAGCAGC
>DAOSMQ010000484.1:0-2479 GCA_035372725.1 Promineifilum sp. (SeqCode) | reverse complement strand
CCGTGGCCGTCCACCATAGCGAGGCCGATGATGTCGTGCCCGTGGCCTGGTCGCACGCCCTCTGTGAGCGGCTCGACGCCCTCAGCGCCGCCGGCGAGATTCCCTACGCGCCGGAATGCACTTTCTATGACCTCCAGCCGCATACCTTCCGGGGCGACGGGGATCGACGGTTCATTGAGGCGACGATTGCGTTTTTCGACCGGCACTGAGGCGGAGGCACTGGACACCGGTCCCAACCCGAGATACCCTTCCCCTATGCTGCGCTTCAGCGACTTCGCCCACCTGCCGCAGATCGACGGCCTGGTGCGGGAATTGGTCAGCGAGCCGCGCGGGCTGATCGTCGTCGCCGGGCTGGACAGCCGGCCGGCGCTGGAAGGTCCCGGCGACAGCCGGCCCTCTTTCTTGCCCAGCGGCCGGGCGACCATCTTCCGCGTCCTCGTCAGCGAACTACTCGACGCCCACCCCGGTCGCCGTTGCGTCGTCGTCGGCGAAGACCGCGGCGTGCTCCACGTCGCCCGGCGCTTCAAGTCGCGCCTGGAGTTCATCGCCGTGAAGCCGCCGCTGACCTACGACCAGGCCCTGCGCGGTCTGAGCGGCCCGCGCCCCGGCGTCGTGGTCATCGACCGGCTGACGGCCGAGAATTTGCCCGCTATCCTGGCCGTGGCCCACACCGGCGCTTTGGTTGTCAGCCAGGTGGATACGCTCTACGCCGGCGACGACCTCGTCCGCTACTTGCACGACCTGGGCGCGACCGCGGCCGACCTGTCCTCGCTGCGCTGGGTGCTCAGTGTCCAGCGGCTGCCGACGCTCTGTCCCATCTGCCGGCAGCCGGCGGCCGTCTCCGCCGACCAGATGGCTCAACTGGAGGCGCTCGGCCGGCGTTATCCCGACCTGACCGCCGTCCATGCGCCCGGCGATGGCGGCGCGTTCTATGCCCCCGGCCGCTGCGCTACCTGCCAGGCGACCGGCCGCCAGGGGGACGCGGCTGTGTTCGACTTCTTTCACGTGCCGGCCGGCGTCGAACCGGCGGCGCGCCACAGCCGGCTGCCAATGGGTGCCTACGTCTGGATGCTGGCCCAGCGCGGCCAACTGGCCCTCAGCGATGCCCTCGACTTCGACGGCGACCAACTGCGCCGCGCCCACGCCCTGCTGATGGCCACGACGCGGACGGCCAGCGACCTCGGCGCGGCGCTGGAGCGCAAGACAGCCGAGCTAGACACCGCCAATCGCCTGCTGAAGCAACGCATGCGCGAACTGGTCTCTCTGGAGGGTATTGGCCAGGCGCTCATCACCTGGAGCGACCTGAGCGAACTGGGCGCGCGCGTGGTGCGCGTGGCCGTGGAGTTATGTAAAGCCGACCGCGGCGCGCTCTACTACACCCGTTCAGCCGACTGGGCGCAGGTGCTGGCCGCCCACGGCTGGCAGGGGGCGGAGATCGGCCTGGGTTTGGCCCGCGCCCTCGTCTACAATGGCGTATCGGAGCGCGAGGCGACGCCCTTCCTCGACCCGCCGCCGGGCATCACCGTGGCCGCCGACGCGCCAGCGCTGCGGGCTGGGCTGGCTGTGCCGCTGGTGGCCCACGGCATTCCCGCCGGGATGATGCTCATCCAGTCCACCCGCCGGGCGCAATTCTCCCAGGGCGAGGGAGCCTTGCTGCAAACGTTGGCCGGCTATGCCGCCTCGGCCATGCAGCGGGCCGGACTGCTGGAACAATTGCAGAGCAAAGTCGAGGCGTTGGAAGCCGCCCAGGAGAGTATAGCCCAGAAGGAGCGGTTGGAACGCGAGCTGGAACTGGCCCGGCAGGTGCAGCAAAGCATGTTGCCGCGCACCTTCCCCAGCGTCCCTGGCCTGGCTTTCGCCGCGGCCAACGCGCCCGCCCGCCACGTCGGCGGCGACTTCTACGATGTCATCCGTCTCGACGCCGACCGCGTTGGGCTGGTCATCGCCGACGTGTCCGACAAGGGCATGCCCGCGGCGCTCTATATGGCCCTGGCCCGCAGCCTCATCCTGGCCGAATCGCGCCAGTTCGACTCGCCGGCCGTCGTCCTGGCCCGCGTCAACCAGCTCTTGCGGGAACTGGGCGAGCAGGACATGTTCGTGACGGTGTTCTACGGCGTCCTCGACCCGGCGGGGAGACGGCTGACCTACGCGCGTGCCGGGCACGACCGGCCCTTGCTGCTCCGCGACGGTGCCGCGACAGCGCTGGGCGGCCGGGGCATGGCCCTGGGGTTGTTCGACAACACCCTCTTCCAGGTGAGCGAGGAGGAACTGCTGCTGCGGGCCGGCGACCGGCTGGTGCTCTACACCGACGGGCTGACCGACGTGGTCAACCCGGCCGGCGAGATGTTCGACCAGCGGCGGCTGACGGCGCTGGCGTTGCGCCACGCCGCGCGGCCGCCGGCCGACTTCTGCCGCGCCCTCTTGGCCGACCTGGCTGCCTACCAGGGCAGCGCGCCGCAGTTCGACGACATGGCTCTGG
>DAOSMQ010000483.1:0-2495 GCA_035372725.1 Promineifilum sp. (SeqCode) | reverse complement strand
CGCCGCCTTCGGCATCGGCCACCTCTTCTACATCACCGCCATGCTGCGCCTGGCCGACCGCGCGGGGCTGGTCGATTCGCGCCGCTGGATCGCCCTGGCGGTATGGCTGCTGATCGGGTTGGTGGGCTGGTACGTGGTCGTCTATCGCGGCGCGGTGGTCGGCGGCAAGGCGCTGTCGATCGTCCACTGGATCGCCCTGCCCTACGCGCTGCTACTGGCGACGACGGCCGGGCTGGCCTCGGGCCTGGCCCTGGCCGACAGTCGCTTCGTCCTGTTGGCAGTGGGCGCGGCGCTGTTCTTGTTGAGCGACCTCATCCTCGCCGGCGAGATGTTCAGCGGCCTGAGCTTCGCGCTGATCGGCGACGTGATCTGGCTGACCTATGGCCCTGGCCAGATGCTAATCGTCTATTCCATCGGCGCGGCCCTGGCCCGCCTGGGCGCGGCCGCGCCCTAGCGGCTTAGCCGCGTCACCAACCGCCGGATTTCGCCCTCGAAAGCGGTGTTGAGCGGGTAGACGAGGTTCTGCCGGCGGATGACGGCCGCCCGCGCGGCGATGTAGGCGTCCAGCAGGTCGGCCAGGCCGCGCGCCGTCGCGCCGGCGTCGCCATCGTATTGCGCCCGCAGCAACGCCGCCCGCGCCGGCTCCTCGCGCGGCAGCGCCGCCAGCAGCGGCGGTAGAGTAAAGTAAAGCAGTTGCAGGTAGACGGGGAAGGGCTTGTCCGTATCGCCGCGCTTTATCAGCCGCAGCACATCCCAGAACATCACCCAGAAGCGGTCGTCGAGTTCGGTCAGCGCCGCCGGGCTGATGTAGGGCTGCGCCGGAGCCAGCCGCGACGAGGCCGCCTGGTAGCTCTCCGCCCAGCGGTTGCCGTCCTTCAGGATGCGGATCTCGTGGTCGCCGGGGTTGGGGGCCAGCCCGTCCATCGTCTCGAAGCGGTAGTCGGCCTTGGTTCCGTTGCTATAGAGGGCCACATGCAGAAAGGGGCGCACGTGCTCCGCGTCGAAGGAGCGCACGGCCACGTAGGGCATCACCGCGCGGACGAACTCGCGCCGTTCGGCCCAGGCGGCGTCGCGGTCGGCGGCGCTGCCATAGACGAGGGCGATGTCGATGTCGGAATAGGCGTCGTCGGCGCGGCGGCCGAACGAGCCAGACAGGAAGCAGGTCAGAATGCGCGCCTCGGTCATCACGTGGCGCTGCAAACGGCCGATGAAACGCTCTTGCTCGAACATAGCTTGCGGGAGCCTTAGACAACGAAACAGCCGGCGACGCGCATGGCCGCCACCACCGTCAGCCCCAGCACCGCCCCGGCCATGATTTGGGCGGGCGTGTGCCGCCGCAGGTATAGCCGCACCAGACAGATGAGCACGGCCACCGGCAGCGCCACCAGCCCCACAACCGTGCCAAAGACCACAGTGACGATCAGCCAGGTGGCCGCCGCGGCCGTGGCGTGGATGCTGATCAGCCAGCGGCTATTGATCAGCCCCAGCGCGCTGAGGGTGATGACGTTGAACACAGCCAGGCAGCGGAGCAGCACCGGCCCGCCCAGCAGGGTCAGCAAGGCGTAGACGGCCGCGCCGGAAGCGGCCGCGGTCAGGTAGGGGATATGGCGCTCGTGGGTGGCGCTCATGTGCAGGTCGCCAATGCGCCCCGTGCGCAACAGGTAGATGATGGCCAGCATCGGCGTCAGGGCGATAACGATGGCGTAGAACGCCCCCCAGGCAAACCCCGGCCACCAGCCACGCTCATAGACGCCCAGAGCCAGCCCCGTGCCGGCGAACATCGTCGGCGGGCTGATGACGTTGGACAGGACGCGCGCCAGCTTCACCGCGCCGACGCGGTCGGCTTTGTGGGTATCTTTTGGAATGCTCATGACGGTCGGGCCGCCCTGTAGGCCGGGCCGCCCACTTCCCAATCTACCACGCCCCGGAAGGGGAAAGGGGCTAGGGGCCAGGGGCCAGGGAAGAAGGCTTTTCCCTGGAACCTGGCCCCTGGAACCTGGCCCCTATTAGAATCAGGTGCCCTCTTCCCACGAATCGAGATAGTGGGCCTGTTCCGCGGTCAATGTGTCGATATAGATGCCCATCGCGTCCAGCTTGATGCGGGCGATCTCCTGATCGACCGCGGCCGGGATGGTGTAGACGCGGTTCTCCAGCTCGCCCTTGTGGTCGATCAGATACTTGGCCGCCAGCGCCTGCCCGGCGAAGCTCATGTCCATGACCGACGCCGGATGTCCCTCGGCCGCGGCCAGGTTGATCAGCCGCCCCTGGCCCAGCAGGTTCAGACGGTGGCCATTGTGCTTCATGGTGAACTGCTCCACGAACGGCCGCACCAGCTTGGGGTCGTCAACCGACAGATCGCGCAGGGCGAGCTTGTTGATCTCCACGTCGAAGTGGCCGGAGTTGGCCAGCAGCGCGCCGTCCTTCATCAGCATGAAGTGGCGCTCGTCGAGCACATGGATATCGCCCGTGGCGCTGACGAAAATGTCGCCAATGGC
>DAOSMQ010000482.1:0-2495 GCA_035372725.1 Promineifilum sp. (SeqCode) | reverse complement strand
CACAGCGGCCGCCGGCAGCCCCAGCCCATTGACAACCGCGCCCGCCAACCGGCCCAAGCCTGCGTTCAGGCCGCCCACGCGCGAGGCCAGATAGCCCAGCCGCAAGTAGCGGCCCTGGGTCCCCTGCCACACGACCCGCAGGCCATTGGCGGTAAACATGGCCGGCAGTGTCCGCCGGTCGAAGTAGTAGAGGTGCATGTCCATCAGCCACGGCCAGCGCGCGCCCATGATCCGGGCCAGCGGCGCGCCGATGTCCATCGTATGGGCCACCAGCCAGCCGCCCGGCCGCAGCAGCCGCCGCGCGCGGGCCAGCTCAGCCGCCGGGTCGGACAGGTGCTCGATCACGTCCCACATGGTGATGACGTCGAACGACTCCGGCGGCAGATCGACCGACGCCAATGTGCCATCGTGGACGGCCAAACCGCGGCGCTGTGCTTCGGCCGCGGCCCACGCCGACGGCTCCACGCCTTGCGCCCGCCAGCCAGCCGCCGCTGCCACCTCGACGAAGACGCCGATGTAGGCCCCCACGTCCAACAGTGTCCGACCCTGGGCCGGGCCAATGATGCGCTCGATACGGCGCAGGTGGCGGCGAAAGGTCAACTCGCGGCCGTGGCGCTCCTGGACATAGGTCTCATCCTCGACGGACGTATATGCCTCTAACACGGTGTCGGTTGGCCAGCGAGGGTTGGCGTAGACCAGGCCGCAATGGCAGCACTCGACGATTTGCAGATGGTGGCCATAGCCGCTGTGGGTGCAGCGAAAGGCGTCGGCGCGCAGCGCGCTCGGCTCTGTAGTGGCCGGGAAGCGTACGCGGTAGTCATCCCGGCCGCACAGATTACAGGGAACGGTGATCATTGTTGATGGCGGGAGAAACGGAGATAGAGGGCCGGCGAGGCTCGCCGCCGCGCAGCCGGCGCAGGAACAGGCGAAAGACAGTGTATTGGGCCTTGAAAATCTCCTGGCGCGAAATTTTCGTTGTCCCCTTGCGCCGATCTTCGAAAATAATGGGCGTTTCGCCGATCTGCCAACCACGCCGCTGGCAGAGGAAGAGCATCTCGATCAGGAACGAATAGCCGCTGGAGAAGATTTCGTCCAAGGGAATGGACAGCAGCACCTCGCGCCGGTAGAGACGGAAGCCAGCCGTAGCGTCGCGCGCCCGTAGCCCCAGCAGCGTCCGCGCCACGCCGTTGGCCAGGCGACTCAGAAAGATGCGCTGCCAGGTACAGTTGCGCGTGCCGCCGCCGGGCGCATAGCGCGAACCGATGGCCACGTGGACATGCTGGCTCAGGGCGAGCAAGGCGGGAATGTAGCGTGGGTTGTGGGAGAAATCGGCGTCCATGGTCAGCACCCGCTCAGCGCCCAACTCGAACAGAGCCTTCTGAAAGCCGGCGATATAGGCCGTGCCCAGACCCAACTTGGCCGGACGATGGACGACGGTGATGCGCCCCGGCTGCCGCGCGGCCCAGCGGTCGGCCAGCGCGCCCGTGCCGTCGGGCGAATTGTCATCGACCACCACCGCGCCCAACGTCACCGGCAGGGCCAGCAGTTGGCTCAGCAGATCATCCAGATTGTCGGCCTCGTTGTAGGTGGGCACGATCACGAAGGTATCAATGGGCATGGACGGCGCTCCGAGGGAGATTGTAGCGGCAAGGGCAGGATAGGGCAACGCGCGGGTAAGCTCACGTTCATTGGCCAGCGGCTGGACGACAGGGGACAATAAGCTGCATGCGCATCGGCATCCTCTCCCGCAATCCAGCGCTCTATAGCACCCGCCGGCTGGCCCAGGCCATCTGGGCGCGCGGCCACCAGGCGCAGATCATTGACACCACCGCTATCGCCGTCCACCTGGGCACGGGCGAGACGCCGCCCGTGCTGACGGCCAACGCCATCGGCCTGGCGGTCACGTCGCCGCTGCCGCCGCTTGATGCCGTCATTCCTCGCATCGGCACGTCGGTGACGTTCTACGGGCTGGCCGTCGTGCGCCAGTTCGAGGCGGCCGGCGTCTTCAGCGCGGCGTCGTCTGACGCCATCGCCCGCTCGCGCGACAAGCTCCACAGCCTGCAAGTCATGGCCCAGGCGGGCTTGCCCATCCCGCGCACGGCCGTCGTCGCCCGGCCGGAGGCGCTGCTGGCCGCTGTCAGGGCTGTCGGCGGGCTGCCGGCGGTGGTTAAGCTTATCCGGGGTACGCAGGGGCGCGGCGTTCTGTTGGCCGACCATATTGCCACCATCGCGGCGATGCTGCGACGGGTGGAGGAGTTGAACCAGCAGGCGATCATTCAGGAGTACATCGCCGAGG
This sequence comes from Promineifilum sp. (SeqCode), assembly GCA_035372725.1. Taxonomy (GTDB): domain Bacteria; phylum Chloroflexota; class Anaerolineae; order Promineifilales; family Promineifilaceae; genus Promineifilum. The sequence goes on along the minus strand of DAOSMQ010000482.1, from coordinate 199 downwards.
CGGCCGGGCGCGACTTACGGATCATCGTCGTCGGCAGCCGACCGGTGGCAGCTATGGAGCGGCACGCGCCGCCGGGCGATTTCCGCGCCAATCTCCATCAGGGCGGCTCGGCCGAGCCGGCGTCGCTCGACCACGCCACGGCGGCGCTGGCCGTGGCCGCCGCGCGCGCCCACGGGCTGGCCGTCGCCGGGGTGGACTT
>DAOSMQ010000481.1:0-2501 GCA_035372725.1 Promineifilum sp. (SeqCode) | reverse complement strand
GCAGAGTGATCATAGTTGTGGCTAGTGGCCTCAGTCCTTGGCGCGCGCCGTGCGCAGGACGTTGAGATAGTTGGCCCGCTCCAACGCGGCCGAGTCGCCAATCTGAACGTGGCTCAGGCAGCCGCGGATGTCGCTGACGGAGGCATAGGCGTGGCTGTCAAGCCAGCTTTGCAGGTTGGTCGTCACCGCGGCCAGGTGGTCGATGCCGTGCTGGATGAGCGCGGAGGCCATCATCGTCACGCTGGCCCCGGCCATCAGCCCTTTAATGACATCCTCAGCGCTGTGGACACCGCCGGTAATGGCCAGGTCGGCGTTGACCTGCCCGGCCAGCAATGCCACCCAGCGCAGGCGCAGGCGCAACTCGCTGGGCGTGCTCAATTCCAGGCTGGGCACGATGGCGCGGTTCTCAATGTCGAAGTCGGGCTGGTAGAAGCGGTTGAACAGTACCAGCCCGTGCGCCCCGGCACTCACCAGCCGCCGGGAGATGTTGGCCACGGCGCTGAAGTAGGGGTTCAGCTTCACGGCGATGGGGATGCGGATCGACTGCTTGATGTCGCGCACGAGGTCGGTGTACATCTGTTCCACCTCGGCGCCAGAAACGGTGGGCTTGGTGGCCAGGTAGTAGATATTCAGTTCCAGGGCATCGGCCCCGGCGGCCTCGATGAGACGCGCGTAGCGAATCCAGCCGCTGCTGTAGTAGCCGTTCAGGCTGGCGATGACGGGCATGGCCGTGGCATGTTTGACCTGGTAGAGATGAGCCAGGTAGCTGCCCGCGCCCTGGTTATACTCTTTCATCTCGGCCACGTGGCGCAGTGCCTCCGGCAGCTCCTCGCGGTGCTGCTCGTAGTAGTTGCTAAAGCCAATCTCCGCCAGTTCAATCTGCTCTTCGAACAGCGAGTAAAGCACGACCGCGCCCGCACCGGCCTCCTCCATTCGACGGATGTTATTAACGTCGTAGGTCAGCGGGTTCGACGATACCACAATTGGGGATTTGAGGGTTAGGCCCAGGTAGGAAGTAGTCAGGTCAGCCATTAGATTGATTCCACTCGCGAGGGTGATGTCCGCTATGATCATCCCTATTGTAGCAGAAATGCGGCCGAACGAGGATTATGAGCGCGCCGTTACACCGGTTGAGGCCAGTCAACCGCGCCGCTATAATGCCCCTCTGGATGACGAGCGAGGACGAGAGCAAGCCGGCGGTCGAACGCTGCGCCCGCTGCGATAGTATTCTGCCCGAAGGAGCCGAACGCTGCCTGATGTGCGGCCTGCCGCGGCCGCCGCGCGCCGGGCCGACAGAAATCGTCGCTGAGCCGAGTCCCACGCTGGCGACATTTGTTAGCCCGCTCGCGTCCGTCGAGCAGGTTGCGCCCTCTCCCCCGCCGGCCTTCGTCGATTATCCCGTGCGCGAAAGCCGCTCGACGCGCCTGTTCTGGCTGGTGGCGACGTTGGTCATCATCGGCCTGACGGCGATGTGGCTGGCGCTGCGCGACGACGGGCCGCAGGTCATGGCCGCCTTCATCCCCACGACGACGCCTCTGCCGCCAACCATCACCAGCACGCCGACGTGGACACCCTTGCCGTCGGAGACTGTCCCGCCGTCGGTCACGCCCAGCCCCTCGACCACGCCCGCGCCGACCAGCACGCCGCGCGACCCGCGCGCCCACACCGTCGCCGCCGGGGAGACGCTCTTCGGTCTGTCGCTGCTCTATCGCATCTCGGCCGAGAGCATCGCCCAGGCCAACAATATCGATCTCAACACGTCCATCCAGTCCGGCCAGAGCCTCGTCATCCCCTGGCCAACGGCCACGCCGCCGCTGGAGTCAGTCCTGCTGACCATCAATGGCGAACAGGTCATGGCTGACGCCACCAACTGCGAGATCATCACCATCCAGTCGGGCGACTCGGCCTATGGCCTCTCCGCCGTCAAGGGCGTGCCCCTGGAAGCCATCATCGCCGTCAACCGGCAGACGCAGGAGTCGATCCAACTCTTGCAGCCGGGCGACACGCTGTGCATCCCGCGTATCCTCTACGGCGACACCATCCCACCCACGGCCGGCCCCTCGCCGACGCCCTCGCTGACGCCGCCGCCAGCCGGCCCGGCGCTGCTCAATCCCCCCAACGGGGCCAGCTTCGGCGTGACGGATGAGCCGATCGTCCTGCAATGGCTGGCGGTCAAGGACCTGGCCGCCGACGAGTGGTACATGGTCGAACTGCGCGACGCCGACGACCGCGACAGCCTGCCCCACCGCGGCTTCACCCGCGACCAGTCGTTCCGCGTCCCGGCCGAGTGGCGGCCAGCGGCCGGCGGCGCGCGCCAAATCGAGTGGCGCGTCAGCATTGTCCAGGTGACCGGGCGGCGCTCCGATGGCGGCTTCATTTACGCTTTCCGGGGGACGGCCGGGGCAGTGGCGTATTTCATTTGGCAGGGCGCGGCGACCCCCTAGCACCCTGCTTACTCCTCAGTCGTCAAATCGGTCAGAAACGGATTCTGCCGGCGCTCC
>DAOSMQ010000480.1:0-2501 GCA_035372725.1 Promineifilum sp. (SeqCode) | reverse complement strand
CTCGGTGGACCTTTGATACCCCCCGATTTTTGCGCAAAATTAGGGTGTCAGGCTGTCTTCGCCAGCCACAGCCTAACAGGCGTCACAGCCTAACAGGAGCCACAGCCTAACAGGAGCCACAGCCTAACAGGCTGTGCTACGGCGGTGCGACTTCTGAATAACCCTACCTGCCTCTGGCCCAAGGATGCGCACCGGCCTGAATCCCGCTATAGTACCCGCCGACAAACCGACGGAGTGAATCACCTATGGCAATTGACTTCGGCCGCGAGGTGTGCGGCGACCTGGCGACAGCGACCCGGCGCGAATGGCTGGTGACCAACGGCATCGGCGGCTTCGCCTCCGGCACGGTGGCCAACGCCCTCTCGCGCCGCTACCACGGCCTGCTGACGGCGGCGCTGCACCCGCCGCTGGGGCGCACGCTGCTGCTGGCCAAGCTCGACGAGACGGCCGAGTACGACGGCGTTTACCCCAACAGCGGCCGGCTGACCCCACTTTACGTCAACCGCTGGGAAGATAGCGCCGTCGAGGGCAACGGCCACCACGCCATCAACCGCTTCCATCTGGAAGGCACGACGCCGGTGTGGACCTACGCGGTGGCCAACGCCCTGCTGGAAAAGCGCATCTGGATGCAGCCGGGGGCCAACACCACCTACGTCCAGTATCACCTGACCCGCGCCACCGGCCCGCTGGGCCTGACCATCAAGGCGCTGGCCAACTACCGCGACTACCACAGCACGACCATCGTCAACGACTGGTCGCCCGCGGTCGAACCCGTCGCGCGCGGCGTGCGCATCACCATGTTCGACGGCGCGCGGCCGTTCTACCTGCTCAGCGACCGGGCGGCCATCACCCCCCAGTTCGACTGGTACGAGGACTTCTTCCTGGCCATCGAGGAGCAACGCGGCCAGCGCGACGTGACCGAAGACCACCTCTATCTGGCCCAACTGCAAGTGCTGCTGCGGCCGGGCGAGCGCTTCATCGTCGTGGCCAGCACGGAGCCGTCGCCGCACATGAACGGCGACGAGGCGTTGGCCGAGCGGCGCGCCCACGAGGCGGCCCTGCTGGAGCGCGGTGAGACGACCGGGGCCGGCGACGCCTGGCGGCAACTGGTTTTGGCCGCCGATCAGTTCATCGTCAACCGGCCGACGCCGGGCGACCCCGACGGCAAGTCGATCATCGCCGGCTACCACTGGTTCAGCGATTGGGGCCGCGACACGATGATCGCCCTGCCGGGGCTGACGCTGGCCACCGGCCGGCCGGAAGTAGCCGCCAGCATCCTGCGCACCTTCGCCCACTTCGTCGATCAGGGCATGTTGTCCAATCGCTTCCCCGACGCGGGCGAGACGCCGGAGTACAACACGGTTGACGCGACGCTGTGGTACTTCGTCGCCCTGCATGAGACCATCGCCGCCACGGGCGACACGGCCCTGGCCCGCGAACTGTTCCCCGTGCTGGCCGGCATCATCGACTGGCACATCCGCGGCACGCGCTACAACATCCACGTGGACCCGGCCGACGGCCTGCTTTTTGCCGGCGAGGCGGGCGTGCAGCTAACGTGGATGGACGTCAAGGTCGATGACTGGGTGGTGACGCCGCGCATCGGCAAGCCGGTGGAGATCAACGCCCTGTGGTACAACGCCCTGCGCATCATGGCCGACCTGGCCGGGCGGCTGGGCGAGGACGCCGGCCAGTACGCTGCGCTGGCCGAGCGGGTCAGGGCCGGGTTTGAGCGCTTTTGGAACGCGCCGCTGGGCTACTGCTTCGACGTCATCGACGGGCCGGCAGGCATCGCCGATGTCGTCGCCGGCAACGACGGCCGCCTACGCCCCAATCAGCTACTGGCCGTCTCACTACCCTATAGCCCGCTGCCAGCGGAGCGGCAGCGCTCTATCGTCGACGCCTGCGGCCGCCACCTGCTGACCGCCCACGGCCTGCGCTCCCTCTCGCCCGACGACCCCGGCTACATCGGCCGCTATGGCGGCGACCGGCGCAAGCGCGACGGGGCCTATCATCAGGGCACGGTCTGGGGCTGGCTCATCGGCCCGTTCGCCCTGGCCCATCTGCGCGTCTACGGCGACAGGGCCGCGGCGCGCAGCTATCTGGAGCCACTGTTGCAGCATCTGAACGACCACGGTCTGGGCAGCATCAGCGAGATCTTCGAGGGCGACGCGCCCTTCGCCCCGCGCGGCTGCATCGCCCAGGCGTGGAGCGTGGCCGAGGCGTTGCGCGTCTGGCAGGCGACGGCCGAGCGAGGCGACAATGAGTGATAGCGATGCATTGAAGCGGGCGGCGGCCGAACGCGCCGTCAACTATATTCAGTCGGGCATGGTCGTCGGGTTGGGCACGGGCAGCACGGCCGTCTTCGCCGTCCGGCGCATCGGCGCGCTGCTGGCCGCGGGGGAACTCCAGGGCATCGTCGGCATCCCCACGGCCGAAGTGACCGCCCGCGAGGCCGAGCGCTGCGGCGTGCCCCTGGGCAGCCTCGACGATTACCCCGCCGT
>DAOSMQ010000479.1:0-2506 GCA_035372725.1 Promineifilum sp. (SeqCode) | reverse complement strand
GGCCGCCGCCGCCGGCGACGACAACGCGCTGGCCGGCGCGCGCGGCCTGGCCCAGGGGGCGATCTACTGGGGCGGCTACACCGCCGCCCGCGCGGCCCTGGCGGCGGGCGATGCCGAGACGGCCGGGCAGTGGCTGCTGGTGCGCGACTTCCGCCCCAGCACGCGCTTCTCCCGCCCCGACGCCGACGCGACGCTGGCCTTGCGTGCGCTGGCCGATGGGGCCACGGCCGGCGCGCCCACGGCTGGCGCCACTACCACCGCGCTGAACCAACTGGACGCCGACTTGTTGGACACCTATCAAGCCCGTCTGGCCGAGCACCTGGCCACGGCGGCCGACCCCACTGCCCAACGCGGCCGCCGCGCCGAGGCAGCCGGTCTGGCCGCGGCCACCTGGCGCGTCCTGGCCCCCGCCTACGCCGAGCAGACGGCTGCCGACCCGGCCGCGATGACTGCCACGGTGGACGGGCTGCTGCCGGCGCTGCTGGCCGGCGACGAGACGGCCGTGGCGGCGACGACAGCGCGTCTGGGCGAGGCGCTGGCCTCCTTCCGCGCCGCGCCCCTCTCGCCCGACGACCAGGCCCGCCGCGCCGGCCAACTGCTGCGCTATCTGACCCTAGTGCCGGTGGAGTACGGCCGTGGGGTGACAGAGCGGACGGTGATGATCGACCTGGAGGTGCAGGAGGCCGTCACCTTCATGCGCGGGGCCGAGGCCGCCTTCGCCGACCTGCGCCTCGACCTGGCGGCTATTGACCCCACCCAGACCAACGCGCTGGCCGCGCAGATCGCCGCGGCCGTGGCTGATCTGGACGCCGCCAATCACAAGACCGGCGTGCTGACGCCCGACGAGATGGCGGCCAACGTTGAGGCTATCACCGCCGGGCTGACGGCCCTCTTCCCGCCAGAGTGGACGACCAACGCCGACGCTGATTTCGACGTGCTGGCCTCCGTGCTCGACCAGATGGAGGCCGCCATCGGCGCTGGGGACTATACCCTGGCCGAGTCGGCCCGCCTGGAGGCCTACGCCATCTTCGACTTTGGGCCGGAGCCGCGGCTGCTGGGCTTCGCCCCGCCGCTGGTGGCCCGCATCGACGGCCTCTTCTGGCAGGGATACGGCGGCCAGACGGGCCTGGCCCAGGCCATCGCTTTGGGGGCCGCGCCGGCGGAGATCGCCGCCATTCGCGTCGATCTGGACAGCGCACTGGAGGAAGCGCAACTGACCCTGGGCGACCTGCCCAGCGCGCCGGGGGCGATCATCTCCAACGCGGCCATTATCGTCTTCCGCGAGGGGTTGGAGTCGGTCGTCATCCTGGCGGCGCTGATGGCCAGCATGGTCGGGGCGCTGGCCCGCCACCGCCGGCCGATGGTCCTGGGCGTCGTCCTGTCGCTGTTGGCCACGGCAGCAACGTGGTGGATCGCCCAGGAGATTCTGTCGTCGCTGACGCGCTTTGGTGAGCGGCTGGAGGCGGTCGTGTCCCTCATCGCTATCGGCATCCTGTTGCTGATCACCAACTGGTTCTTCCACAAAGCCTACTGGAAGGACTGGATGGCCGGCTTCCACCAGCAGAAGCGGCGTCTGCTCTCGGCCGAGACGGGCCAGTTCGTCGGCCTGGTCATCCTCGGCTTCACCAGCATGTACCGCGAGGGCTTCGAGACGGTGCTGTTCCTGCAAGCGTTGGTGCTCGACGCGGGCACGGCCGTCGTGCTCGAAGGGGTAGCCGTCGGCGCACTGGCCGTGCTGGTCGTCGGCCTGGTCACCTTCAAGCTCCAGGCGCGCCTGCCTTACAAGAAGATGCTCGTCTGGACGGGCGTGCTCATCGGCCTGGTGCTGGTGACGATGGTGGGCAAGACGGTGCACGTGTTGCAGGCCGTCGGCTGGCTGGGCATCTCGCCCATTGCCGGGCTGACGCTGCCCTACTGGTCGGGGCTGTGGTTCGGCCTCTACGCCACGTGGCAGGGTCTCATCGCCCAGATCAGCGCGGCCCTCTTTGTGCTGGGCAGCTACTACCTGGCCGAGGGCATGCAGCAGAAGCGCCGCAAGAACCTGCCCGTGGCCCGCGCCGAGCGGGCGCAGCCGAACCCGTGAACACCCGCCGGGCGGGTTCGGCAACCCGCCCTACACGTGCAGGTTTTCGATCACCACCGGCTCCAACTGCTCGGCCGGCTCGAAGCCGAAGACGCGACCGTAGAAGTACAGCTCCGCCTCCATCGCCCGCTTGATGTTAGCCGCCTGCCGGAAGCCGTGCCCCTCGCCCTCAAAGGCAACATAGGCGACAGGCAGCCCCTTGTCGCGCACGGCGATGAACATGGCCGCCGACTGATCCGGCGGCACGACCTTGTCCTCCAGCCCCTGAAAGAGAATCAGCGCCGCGCTGCAATCGGGGGCCACGTAGATGGGCGAGCGCTCAACGTACAGGTCGCGGCGGGCCGGGTAGGGACCGATGAGACTGTGGTTGTAGCGCGACTCGAACTTGTGCGTGTCGCGGGCCAGCGCCTCGGCGTCGCTGAC
>DAOSMQ010000478.1:0-2517 GCA_035372725.1 Promineifilum sp. (SeqCode) | reverse complement strand
CGGGTCAGCGGGCTGAGCAGCACATTGCCAGCAATGGCCCCCGCGGCCAGAACCTCTTCAAACAGTGTCGGATCAAAATCGCGGTTCATGGTGTGTCTCCGTGGGTCGTTCCGTGGGTCAGTGATGTCGAAAGTGGTTGCGCGCGTGGAACGCGGGCACGCCCGGCGCGCCTATTGGCTGACGCCCGTCTCGCGAAGATAGACCGGCCGCTCCTCCAGGAACGACCGCGTGCCGGCCACAACCATCGCCACGGCCCAACGGCCGTCTTCGCCACCCACGCGCGGTGTCCGTCCGCGCTGGATGCACTCGACGAAGTGCTCTAGCTCCTGGATGTAGCCCCAGCGGAAACGATCGGGCCAGCGGCGGAAGATGGGCGTCACCAGGCCGTGGTCGCGGTCGGTGCAGACGACGATGGCTTCGCCCTCCATGCGGCCGATGTGCATGATGCCCTTCTTGCCGATGATCTCCACGCGGCTGTCGTAGCCGTAGTCGCACGGGCAGACGCCGGAGATGTTGCCCAGCGCGCCAGACTCGAACTTGACCGTGGCGAACATATTGTCGTAGTAGTGCTCGGTGGTCACGCCGCGCTCGGCCCCTTTGAAGTTGGCCACCTCGACGTAGATTCGCCGCGGGTCCGACGCCATCAGCCAGCGCAGGGTGTCCAGATCATGGCTGTTGACCTCGGCCAGATTGCCGTTGCTGGTCTTCAGGTCAGTGGCCCACGGCGGCGGCAGGCCGGGGCCGTGGGTGAGGGACTTGATCATCGTCGGTTCGCCGATCTCGCCACCCTGGATGCGCTCCCAGGCAGCCACGAAGTCGGGGTCGAAGCGGCGCATGAAGCCCATCTGCAAGATCACGGCGTGGCGGCGGGCAGCGTCAAGGATGGCGTCGCACTCCGGCAGCGACAGAGCCATCGGCTTCTCCAGGAAGACGTGCTTGCCCTGCTCGGCGGCCAACACGGCCAGCTCGCGGTGGGTGGGCGTCGGCGTGGTGATGACGACGGCATCGAAGGCCACCGCCGCCAGCGCGTCGGCCAGCGAGGCGAAGCGCCGCTCGATACCGAACAGGTCGCCCGTGGCCTTGAGCACATCGGCCCAGGGATCGACCAGGGCGACGACCTGGCCGCCGGGCACGTGGCGAGTCAGCGTGCCTGTGTGCAGCTTGCCGACGCGCCCGGCGCCGATCATGCAGATGCGAATGGGTGAGGGCATAGGCTAATTCTCTCTCCTCAACGGGGCGGGGCGCGCCCCGCCGGCGAAGGACGGCCGCGCCGCCCCTACGCGCTCGTAAACATCGTCACCAGTTGCTCTTGCAGGCGAATGTGCCGATCCACCAGCGGCCGGTAGCGTTCGTGCGCCGCCGCCGAGGGGCGCAGGGGCGGGCCGGCCGGGCGGGCGTGCTCGGCCGCCGTGGCCGCCAGGTCGTCATAGATGCCCACGGCCTTGCCGGCGATGAGCGCGCTGCCCCACGTGCCGAACTCGGTTCGCGCCAGCCGTTGGTAGGGCACGTCCAGCACGTCGGCCTTGATCTGGTTCCAGGCGTCGCTGCGCGCCCCACCGCCGACGGCGCGCGTTTCGGTCAGTTCCAGGTTGGGGATGTACTCGCGCAGCACCCGCAAATACCAGGCATACTCATAGGCGACGCTCTCCAGCACGGCCCGCAGGAAATGGGCCTGCGTGTGGCCGAACGAGAAGCCCAGCCACGCGCCGCGCAACTCCGGCGTCGCCGGACAGATGCGCCCGCCCAGGTGGGGCGAGAAGAACAGCCCCTCGGCCCCCGGCGGCGCGGCGGCGGCGGCGGCGATCATGGCCGCGTAAGCCGCGTCGGCGTCGCCGCCGTGTGTCCCGCCGGCAAACTCATCGCGGAACCAGCGCAGCGCCTGCCCGCCCCCGGCGATGTAGGCCAGCGGGTTCCACAGGCCGGGGATGACCGAGCGCATGGTCAACAGCGCCCGGTGGGTCGTGTCGGCCACGAAGGCGTCGGTGCAGCCGGCCAGCACCGACGCCGTGCCGGCCACGTCGAGCACCTGCCCCGGCCGGACGATGCCCGCGCCAAGAGCGTTGGCGGCCGTGTCGCCACAGCCGGCGGCGATGGGCGTACCCGCGGCCAGGCCGAAGTCGCGCGCCGCTACCTCGCTCACTTCGCCGATCACCCGCCACGGCTCGACGATGGCCGGCAGTTTGCCCATGTCCACGCCCAGCGTGTCACAGATGGCCGTGCTCCACGTCCCGGCGCGGTTGTCCGACAGGCCGGAGAAGTGGATGAAGGTGTAGTCCATGAAGGCCTGGCCAGCGCTCAGCCCGGCCATGCGCCCCGCGACGTAGGCCGAGGGCGTCAGGAACTTGGCGATGCGGGCGTAGTCGTCCGGCCGCTCCCCCTTCCACCACAGGATCTTCGGGCCGTGGTCGCACGTCGGCGCGCAGCCGGTGAGCCGGGTAATAAGGTCGGCGTGGTGGTCGTTGAGCCAGGCGATGTAGGGCTGGCAGCGCATGTCAAGCCACGAATCGAAGCGCGTCG
>DAOSMQ010000477.1:0-2538 GCA_035372725.1 Promineifilum sp. (SeqCode) | reverse complement strand
CACCGTGCTCCTGACGCTGCGCGAACTGACCGATGACTATGAGGTCATCGTCGTCAACGACGGCAGCCAGGACCACACCGCCGCCGTGCTCGATGAACTGGCGCGCGTCTACCCCAACGAGGTGCGCATCATCCACCATCCGCAGAATCGCGGCTATGGCGGGGCGCTGCGCACCGGCTTCTACAGTGCGGCCAAGGAGTGGATCTTCTACACCGACGGCGACGCGCAGTATGACCCGCGCGAGTTGGCCAACCTGGCCGCGCTGGTCAGCGACGACGTCGATTTCATCAACGGCTGGAAGATCGAGCGCAACGATCCGCTGCACCGCATCATCATCGGCCGCATCTACCAGTCCATCATCAAGGCCGCTTTCGGCCTCCATCTGCGCGATGTCGATTGCGACTTCCGTCTGATGCGCCGCGAGGTCTTCGAGCGCATCCAGTTGGAGGCCGACAGCGGCGTTATCTGCGTCGAACTGATGAAGAAAACCCAGGACGCGGGCTTTCGCCTGACCGAGACGCCCGTCCACCACTTTCATCGCGCCTACGGCAAGTCGCAGTTCTTCCGCTTCCGCCGCCTGGCCCAGGTGGCGCGCGACCTGACCAGGCTGTGGTACCGCCTGGTGTGGCGCAAGGAAGCCGCCGGGCCGACTTCGTCCATCGAAGCGAGCGCCGCCCCTCACCCTCAGACCTATGCCGACCGTTCCCACTGACCATCTCGACTTCTTCGACGGCAAGCGGGTCCTGGTCACCGGCGGGCTGGGCTTCATCGGTTCCAACCTGGCCCACCGGCTGGTGAGCCTGGGGGCCGACGTGTTGCTGGTCGATTCGCTCATTCCGGAGTACGGCGGCAACATCTTCAACGTCCAAGACATTGAAAACTGCCTGCGCATCAACATTGCCGACATGCGCGACGAGCACGGGCTGCGCTATCTGGTGCAAGGGCAGGACGTGATCTTCAACCTGGCCGGTCAGGTCAGCCACACTGACAGCATGACCGATCCGTACACCGATCTGGAGATCAACGCCCGCAGCCAGCTATCGCTTCTGGAAGCCTGTCGCCACGGCAACCCGGCCACGAAGGTCGTCTTTGCCAGCACGCGGCAGATCTACGGCCGCCCGGAGTACCTGCCCGTCGATGAGCGCCATCCCCTGCAACCGGTCGACGTCAACGGCATCAACAAGCTGGCCGGCGAGTGGTATCACATGGTCTACCACGAGGTCTATGGTCTGCGCACCGTCTCCCTGCGCCTGACCAACACATACGGCCCCCGGATGCGCATCCGTGACGCGCGGCAAACGTTCATCGGCTGGTGGTTCCGGCAACTGCTGGAGGGCCAGACGCTCGCCCTGTTCGGCGACGGCTTGCAAGTGCGCGATTTCAACTACATTGATGACGTGGTCGAGGCGCTGCTGATGGTCGCGGCAACGGCGGCGGCCGACGGGCAAATCTACAATCTCGGCAGCGACGACCCCATCAATTTGGTCAATCTGGCCCGCCTGCTCATCGAGATCAACGGCGGCGGCCAGTATGAGCTGCGCCCCTTTCCGGCCGACCGCAAGCGCATCGACATCGGCGACTACTACGGCGACTACCGCCGCATCCGCAGCAAGCTCGGCTGGCGGCCGATGGTCGGCCTGCGCGATGGCATGACGCGGTCGCTCGACTACTTCCGGCAATATCTGGAGCACTACATTTGATGGCTGACCCCGAACGCATTGCCCTGGTGACGGGCGCGAACCGCGGCATTGGCCGGGAGGTCAGCCGCCAACTGGCCCGGCGTGGCCTGCGTGTCATCCTGACCGCTCGCAACGCGCCGGCCGGGCAGGACGCGGCCGACGCCCTGGCCCGCGAGGGTCTGCCCGTCGTTTTCTGCCCGCTGGATGTGGCCGACGCCGCCAGTGTGGATGCGGCCAAAGGCTGGGTCGAGGAGCGTTTCGGCCGCCTGGATGTGCTCATCAACAACGCTGCCGTCTATCTAGACGAGCAGAGCAACATCTTCAACGTGCCGATCGCCGACTTCACGACAACGCTGGCCGTCAACCTCTATGGCCCGCTGTACCTCTGTCGCGCCTTTGTACCCGGAATGCGCCGGCGCGGCTATGGTCGCGTTGTCAACGTCTCGTCCGAGTCGGGCCAATTGAGCACAATGGGCGGCTACACGCCCGCCTACGCCATCTCCAAGGCCGCCCTCAACGCCCTGACGCGCGTCGTTGCCGCCGAAGCCGGGACGTCGGTCAAGGTCAACGCCGCCTGCCCTGGCTGGGTGCGCACCGACATGGGCGGTGCGCACGCGACGCGCAGCGTGGCCGAGGGCGCGGCCGGCCTGGTCTGGCTGGCCACGCTGCCCGATTCCGGCCCCACGGGCGGCTTCTTTCGCGACGGCCGCCCGCTGGACTGGTAAGCGGCCATGACCAACGCCATCCCCCTGGTTGACCTGAAGAGCGCCTACGCCCGTCTACGGGCTGAAATCGACGCGGCGACGGCGCGCGTGCTGGCCGGCGGCTGGTACATCCTGGGGCCGGAGGTCAGCGCCTT
>DAOSMQ010000476.1:0-2549 GCA_035372725.1 Promineifilum sp. (SeqCode) | reverse complement strand
TCGGAGCGACGGCCAACTACTCCTGCATCGACTGAGCCGGGCGCGACCACCGGCGTGCACGGGCGCGGCGCACTTTCCGGGTGCGCCGCGCCCTTTTTGGCGCTAACATTCACCCCATGAACGACCCAATCGACACCCCACCAGACGAGGGCGAGCGCGCCGCCGGTGAGGAACACCGCCGCCGCATGCGCTTTGAATTCCGCGACCTGATCGAAGACCTGATCGAGGACGGCCGCCGCCGTGGCCTCTTCGACGACCTGGCCGGGCAGGGCCGGCCGCTCGACCTGGAAGCCAACACCTACGAAGGCAGCGCCGCGCTGACCAACAAGCTCATGAAGGACAACGACCTGCGCCCGCCGTGGCTGACGCGCCGGGTGGAGGTCGTGGGCAAGATCGACGCGCTGCGGGCCGACATCAGCCGCACGTGGGGGCGCTATCGCGCCGCCTTCACCGCGCCGGGGGAAAGCCACCGCTCGGCCCTGACCATCGGCTGGGATGATTCCTGCCAGAAGTGGGAGGCGACCATTGCCAGCCTCAACAAGGAGATCGAGAGCTACAACCTGAAGCGGCCGATGAGCCAGTTGGAATTGTTCAAGCTGCGCCTGGCCGACGAACTGCGGCGCGTGGACGCGCCGCGCTACCTGCTCTAGTCGCTGGCGGCGTTGTTGAGGATGGCTGTGATGGTCGTGTCCAGGTCTAGCGGCGTCGCCGGAACGATGGCCGTGCCCAGGTGCATCAACAACTCGGCCGCCTCGCGCCGATCCTGATACTCCGTGGCCGGGTGGTGGATGACCAGGTGCAGCAGCGCGGCGGCGCGCGGCCGGTCGGTGGGGGCCAGCGCCTGGGCAAAGACGGACAGGGCGAACAGCGCCAGCGGCGTGGCCCCGGCGGCGCGGGCGGCGGCCAGCGCTTGGCGGGCGTCGGCCACGGCGGCGTCGCGCTCGCCCAACATCAGTTCCGCCTGGGCCAGGTTGCCGGCGGCGATGGCCACGGCGTCGGCCAGACCCTGGTCGCGGAAGAGGTCGCGGGCGGCGTGGGCGGCGACACGGGCGTCGTCGTAGCGCTCGCGCCGATAGGCCAGGTCGCCCAGGTTGAGCAGGGCCGTGGCCTCGCGCTCCAGATTGCCGGCCTGGTGGGCCAGCGCGCGCGCTGCCTGGAAGCGCGCCTCGGCCGAGTCCAGGTCGTCCCCCAGCCGGGCAAACGTGCCCAGCAGCGCCAGGCAGCGCATCTCCAGGACGGCATCACCCACCTCGCGGGCCAGCGCCAGGGCCTCTTTGCCCAGCGCCGTCGCCGCGGGCAGATCGCCACGGCTGCCGGTGGCCCCGGCCAGCCCCTCCAGGGCGCGGGCCAGCGTCGCGCCGCCGACGGCGCGGGCAATGGGCAGGGCCGTTTCCAGCGCGACGCGAGCCGTGTCGAAGTCCCCGCGGGCCGTGGCCACGCGGCTATACCAGTAGAGGCTGTTGGCTTCGGCGGCGCGGTCGCCGGTTGTCTGGGCCAGATTCAGAGCCTGCTCCAGGGCGTCGCTGGCGGTGGGCAAGTCGCTGATCATGAACGCCGCCTCGCCCAGCAGCAACAGCGTCGCCGCCGAGGGCGCGGTTAGCTCCAACGCCCGGCGCAACGTGGCGCAGGCCGCGCCGTGGTTGCCGGCCGCCAGCGCCAACTCGGCCGAGCGCACCAGGTAGGCGGCCGCGCGGGTGGCGTCGTTGGCGGCGTCCCAATGGGCGGCCAGGACGCTGAGACACTCGTCGAGCCTTTCGGCGGCGTGGGTTTCCAGCCAGCGCGCGGCGTGGGCGTGCAGGGCGCGGCGCTCGCTCAGCAGCACGGTCTCATAGGCCACGTCGCGCACCAGAGCGTGGCGGAAGAGGAACTCCTGGCAGTCGGCAAAGGTGGAAGGCGTGCGCCGGAACACCACTTCGCGGCCCAGCGCGGTGGTCAGCGGCGGCGGGGTCGCCGCGCCCGCCAGCGCCGCCAGAGCCGAATCCCAGAAGACGCGGCCGATGACGGCGGCGTGTTGCAGGGCGCGGCGTTCGGCCGCCGGCAGCGCGTCGAGGCGGGCCTGGATGAGGCCGACGAGGGTCGGCGGCACGCGGACGGCGTCGAGCCGGTCGAGAGCCACAGACCAGGGTTCATCGTCCGTCGCCCCGCGAGCGACGACGCCCTGCTCGATGTACATCTTGACCAGTTCTTCGACATAGAACGGGTTGCCGCCGGACACATCGGCGATGCGATGGCGCAGCCGGTCGGGCAACCGGGGCACGCGCTGGAGAGCCTCCTCCACAAGGGCCTGCGTCTGGGCCGGCGGCAGGGCAGTCAGACGCAGCAGCCCGACGCCCGCCGCGTCGTTGGCCCAGCCGGGGCGGCGCTCCAGCAGGCTCGGCCGGCCCGCGGCGACGATCAGCACGGCCGCGGGGGCGGCGTCGCGCAGGGCGGCATAAAGGTCGTCGATAAGGTCGAGTGAGGCGCTATCGGCCCAGTGGAGGTCTTCGCACAGGATGACCAGCGGGTCGACGGCGGCGGCCAGGTGGGTGGAGGCCGGCGGCCCCACCCGC
>DAOSMQ010000475.1:0-2554 GCA_035372725.1 Promineifilum sp. (SeqCode) | reverse complement strand
CGTGCCGGCGCGCGTGGTCAGCGGCTATGCCCTGGGCGAGTACACGCCGGAGGCGAAGAACTACCGCGTGCGCGCCGTTAACGCCCACACCTGGGTTGAGGTCTACTTCCCCGGCTACGGCTGGATTTATTTCGAGCCGACCCAGTCGATTCCCGTGGTCGAACGGCCCGAATCCGGCCAGGTGGCCAGTGGGCTGACGCCGCCCGTGCCTGTGCCCGACGCCAACCGCGCCCTGACCGACGACGAACTCAGCGACCTGGAACGAGCCAACGGCCTGTTGGACGGTACAGACAACCAGCAGAACCAGGGGCTGCTCGGTGGCGTGCCCTGGTGGCAGGTGGCCACCGGCGCGACCCTGCTGATCGCCGCCGCTGCGGCCCTCTGGATGGCTAACCGGTATAACCAGAAAGTGGAGGGTGATGTGGGGCGCAGCTTCTTGCGGCTGGGCGAGTGGGCGCGCGTCCTGGGTTTGGCCTGGCGGCCGACGCAGACGCCTTATGAGCAGGCCGACACGCTTGTGGCCGTCGTGCCGCAAGGCCAGCAGCCCATTCGTAACCTGACCCGGCAATACGTCTTGCAGCTGTTCAGCCCTACCCGCTCGATGGACGCGGATTTCGACCCGCGGCAGGAGTGGCGACAACTGCGGCCGATGCTCATCCGCCGCGGCATTGTCAACACCCTGAATCGCACCCGCGGCCAGAAAAAGTAGGCGCGCGGGACACGCTCGCGTGGGTTCTCTGCTATAATGGCCCTGTCTGCGCGGCCCATCCGCCGCCGGCAGGGCTTTTTCCTTGCCACACAACACACGACCTCGCGACGCACGAAGACATCTTGGACACTCCGGCTGAAGACAAGAGCAAGGGCCTGACGCCTGTTCGCGCCGCTGACCTGCGGCAGCAGATCGAAGGGCTACAGGCGATGGTCACCGACCAGCAGCGCGCCCTGATGCGCGTGCCCGACGCGAATGCGCGGGCTACGGCGCTGCGGGCCACGGCCGCGCTGGTGCGGCAACTGGTGGGTCTGGGCGAATCGACGCGACAACTGGAGCAGGACCTCCACGCAGAGGCCGGCGAACAGAACCGCCTGCGCGCCCTGCAAGAGGTTGGCGCGGCCGTCAACTCTTCGCTCGATCTGGAAGTTGTCCTCCAGCAGGTCATGGACGCCATTGTCCGCCTGACGCGGGCCGAACGGGCCATGCTGCTCCTCGACAACGGCGGCGCGCTAGAAGTGAAGATGGCTCGCAATCTCTCTCAGGAGACGCTTGCCCCTGGCTCGCTGGACATCAGCCGTAGCATCATCCGCCGGGTGGCCGAGACGGGCGAGGCGGTGGTGACCATCAACGCCCAGGAGGACGAGCGCTTTTCCAGCCAGCACAGTATTGTCAGCTACAAGCTTCGTTCCATCCTCTGCGCGCCACTCAAGCTGAAGGGTGAGACCATCGGCGTGCTCTATGCCGACAACCGCGTTGCCAGCGGCATCTTCGGCGACGCCGACCGCGATTTGTTGGCTGCCTTCGCCGACCAGGCCGCTGTAGCCATCGACAACGCGCGCCTGTTCCGCACCGTTACCGAGATCAAGCAGTTGTTGGACAACGTCTTCGCCTCCATCGCCAGCGGGGTGATCACCATTGATGCTGCCGACCGGATCGCCCTGTTTAACCGCGCCGCTGAGATCATTTTGGGCGTGCCCGCCAGCGCCATCCTGTCGCGGGGCTATCGCGGCGTCTTGCCGCTGCTGGGCTTGCCCATCGATCACCTGGTGGAGACGGTGAAAGCCGACGGCCGCAGCCGGACGGCCGAAGTAGACCTGGCCGCCGCCCGCCGCCGCGCCGGGGCAACGACCGTGCAGCTGGTCGTGTCGCCGCTGCGCTCGCCGGCCAACGAGCAGCTGGATGGCGTGGCCCTGCTACTGGACGATGTCTCCGAGAAGAAGCGGGTGGAGAGCTTGCGGCGCTATCTGCCGCCGGCGCTGGTTGACCGGGTGCGCGACCTGGACGCGGCCCAACGGCCGCAACGTCGCACGTTGACCGTGCTCTTCGCCGACATTCGCGACTTCAGCCGCTATGGCGAATACCTCGACCCCGAGGCGCTGATCGATCTGGCCAACAGCTTCTTCTCTGAGGCGGTGGCCGTCATCAGCGAGCACCAGGGGTTAATCGACAAGTTCACCGGCGACGCGGTGATGGCTCTGTTCAACACGCCGCTCAATCCCCAGGACGACCACACCTCGCAGGCCGTTCGCGCGGCGCTGCGCATCCAGGCGCGGCTGGCGGCCCGTCAACGCGAGATGCCCTCCGACAAGGTGTTGCACGTCGGCATTGGCGTCCACACCGGCGAGGCCGTCGTCGGCAACGTCGGTAGCGAGCAGCGCAAGGACTATTCGGCCGTGGGCGATGTGGTGAATTTGTGCAAGCGTCTACAGGAGATGGCCGGGCCAGACGAGACCCTGGTCAGCCGCGTGGTCTACGAACAGGTGCGCGCCTACGTGCAAGCAGAGCCGTTGCTGCCGGTGCAGGTGAAGGGGCGGCAGACGCTGGAGGAGGTCTTCCGGCTGG
>DAOSMQ010000474.1:0-2554 GCA_035372725.1 Promineifilum sp. (SeqCode) | reverse complement strand
ACGCCCAACCCCGCCCGCTCGCCGCTGATGCACATGATGGCCGGCATCTATGGCCGCTACCAGACGGCGCTGGCCCGGCAGGGGGGGCTGGACTACGATGACCTCATCTGGCTGGCGGCCGACCGGCTGGAGCACGAACCCGACCTGACCACCCATCTGCGCGCCCGCTGGCCTGTTATCCTGGAGGACGAGGCGCAGGACAGCGTGCCGCTGCAAGAGACGCTGCTGGAGCAACTGACCGGGCCAGAAGGCAACTGGGTGCGCGTCGGCGACCCCAACCAGGCCGTCACCAGCACCTTTACCGCCGCCCATCCGCGCTTCTTCTCGCGCTTCATCGACCGGCCGGATGTGACCGCGCGGACGCTGCCCAACAGCGGCCGCTCCGCCCCGCTCATCATTGGCGCGGCCAACGCCATCCTCAATTGGACCATCGACAACCACCCCGTGCCCGAAGTGCGCGCCAACGCCTTCCGGCGGCAGGACATTCTGCCCGCGCCCCCGGGCGACGCCCAGCCCAACCCGCCCGACAGTGAAGCCGAGGCGCGCATCCGCGTTTACCGCCACCGCGAGGAGGAGGAACTGCCCACCGTGGCCCGGCTGGCGTCGGAGTATGCCCAGGAGCACCCGGAGCAGACGCTGGCCATCCTCGTGCCCACCCACCAGGCCGGTTACGCCATAGCCCGCGCTCTGGATGCGCTGAACGCCGACTACGATAACCTGTTGCGTGGCAGCGGCCGGGAGCGCGAGGTCGCCGCCGCCCTCCACGCCGTCCTGGCCGTGCTGGCCAACCCGCTGGATACGCGCGCGCTCCAATCCGCCCACAGTGGCCTGTCGGAGTTGCGCGAATCGGGGCCGTATTACGACCCCTACCCCGACGACAGCGAGCAGATCGAGCGCTTTCGGGCATTGCTGCGCAGCGTTCACCGGCCGGAGACACTTCTCTTCCCACGCGAGGACGAGGAGCTTGTCGAGGCGTTGCCGGCTGGCGTGGCCACAGAGGAGGATGTCGCCCGCCTGGAGCGGCTGGCCGACTTCCTGCGGGCCAATTTCGATCTGCGCACGCTGCCGGTCGATGATCTGACGCTGGCTCTGGCCGACGCGCTTTTCGCCAACGACAGCGCCAGCGCGACGACCGAGGACGCGGCCACCCACGAGCTTGATCTGGCCATTGCCTACCAGATCGCCGCCCAGCTGCGCATCTGGCGCGAGGCGCAGCCGGAGTGGCGGCTGCCGGAGCTGGTGGCCCAACTCCAGATTGTCGCCTCTGGCCGCCGCTCGCTCAACATCATGCGCGGCGCGGAGTTGGGCTATGAGCCAGCGCCCGGCCGTATCTCATTGGCCACGCAGCACAGTAGCAAGGGGCTGGAGTGGGACGCCGTCTTCCTGGTGGGCATCGACGGCATGTGGATTCCTGGCAGCCTGGACGCGCCTTTTTTGGGCGTCCACGACTTTCTGGGCGGCGACGCCAATGCCGAGGCCACCGCGCAATTGCGCTATCTGATGGGCGCGGAGACGGGCCTGCACCCTAACCGCACGGCCACCGAGTCAGCCCACATCGAGGTCATCTGCGAGCGCTTGCGGCTGCTATACGTTGGCATTACTCGCGCGCGCCGCTTCTTGCAGATCAGCCGCAGCCGCACCACCCGCCGCGGCCGCAGCGAGCAGGAATCGGAGCCGGCAACGGTGTTGGGGGTGCTGTATCGCTATTTGCAGGAGCGCAGCGAGAGTTAGGCCTCCCCCTCTTGCCCACAGCCATGCGTCCAGTGATAGCCATCATGGGCGATCAACGCGTCGGCCTCCACCGGCCCCCACGTGCCCGATTCGTAGAAGCTGAGTGGCGGCGCGTGCTTCGACTGCCAGGCCTCCAGAATGGGGTCAATGAGCTGCCAGCATAGCTCGATGGCGTCGCTACGCGTAAAAAGCGAGGGGTCGCCCTTGATCACGTCCAGCAGCAGCCGCTCGTAGGCCTCGGGGATAGCCATCGCGCCGAACGATTGCTCATACTGGAAGGACATATCGACCGTGCGCATCTCGGCCGCAGTGTCCGGCACTTTGGCCTGAAAGGAAAACTCGATGCCTTCGTCGGGCTGGATGCAGATAGACAGGTAGTTGGGGGCCAGTTGCGCCCCCTCGGGCATGGGAAACATCACGTGCGGCGGCCGCTTAAAGAAGATGGTGATCTCCGTCGACTTGGCCGCCAGCGCCTTGCCCGAACGCATGTAGAAGGGCACGCCCTGCCAGCGCCAGTTGTCGACGTAGTAGCGAATGGCGGCGTAAGTAGGCGTCGTCGAGCCGGGCGCAACCCCCTTCGTATCGCGATAGGTGCGGTACTGGCCGCGCACCGTGCAACTGGCGACGTTCTCCGGCCGTATGGGCCGGATTGACTGGAACACCTTGGCCTTCTCGTTGCGGATGGCCTCGGCGTCGAAGGAAGTCGGCGGTTCGGTGGCCACCAACGCCAGTAGCTGCATGACGTGGTTCTGCATCATGTCGCGCACGACGCCGACCTTGTCGTAGAACTCCGCCCGGTGGCCGACATCAACCGTCTCGGCGG
>DAOSMQ010000473.1:0-2560 GCA_035372725.1 Promineifilum sp. (SeqCode) | reverse complement strand
CCGAACGCATCCTGGCCCTGGCCGAGCAGGCCGGCCGGCCCGACGCCGAGGCCTATGGCCGCTGGGCGATGCTATTGTTCCACGTCAATTTCGATGCCGACTTCGCCCGCGCTGTGGCCGAAGGCGAGCGCGCCCTGGCCCTGGCGCGGCAACACGGCCTGGCTGAGCTGGAGGCCTATGTGCTCAACGACATGGGCCGCACCTATACCGCCGCCCATCGCATGACCGACGCCCTGGCCGCATTGGCCGCCGCCTTTGAGAGCTGGCGCGTGCTGGGCAACGAGCCGATGCAGGCCGACGCGGCCAGCATCTGGTCGCAAGGGCTGCTGCTGCGCGGCGACCTGGCCGAGGCCGAGCGCCTGGCGCGGGAGGGCCTGGCCATCGGCCGGCGCATCAACAACGTCTGGGCGCAGAGCTTCAACGCCCTCTCCCTCGGCCAGGTGCTGTTCCGCCAGGGGCGCGCCGGCGAGGCCCTGCGCCTCACCCGCTGGGCCATGGAGATCAGCGCCCAGGGCGGTTTCAGCGGGCCGGGCGTCAACGCGCCGCTGATCCTGCACTGGGTCTCCGGCCTGCTCGGCGGGCCGGCCGTGGCCCACGAGCAACTGCGCGAGACGATGACCGGGACGGGCCTGGCTGACCACCCCTTCATGGGCCCGCTGGCGAAAGGCATGGAGCGCTACTTCGCCGGCGACGCCGCCGCGGGCTTTGCGCTCAGCGCCAAACTGGAGTGGCCGGGCGTGGCCCGCCTTGGCCCAATCGGGGTCATGCTCTACACGACGCCCATCGCGATGGGGGTGGCCGCGGGGCGCGCGGACGAGGCGCTGGCAATGGCCGATGCCCTCCTGGATAGGCTGGCGCGCGAGGGTTTCGCCGCCTTCCGGCCCGACGCCCTGGCCCTGCGCGGCGCGGCGCTGCGCGCGCTGGGCCGTGCCGACGAGGCCCGCGCCGCCTATGAGCAGGCCCTCGACGAGGCCAACCGGCTAGGCGTGCGCTGGGACGAGTGGAACACGCTGGCCGCGCTGCACGCGCTGGAGCCAGACGCGGCCCGCGCGGCCGACTACCGCCGCCGCGCGGCCGCGGCCATCGACTTCCTGGCCGGGCAGCTCGACGACGAATTGCGCGCCGCCTTTCTCGGCCGCGCCGATGTCCAACGCCTGAGAGGCGACCGATAGACCGCCGCGACGACGAAATCACCTATGGCTAACTACGACTTTCTGCGCAAGATTCCCCTGTTCTCGTCGCTCTCCGACGAAGATCTGTCCAGCCTGTGCCAGATCGTGCGCGAATTCCACTTGCCCGCCGGCAAAGTGCTCTTTGAGGAGGGCAGCGTCGGCGACATGGCCTACATCATCGAGAGGGGCGAGGTGGAGATCATCAAGCTCAGCCAGAAGCGCGAGATTCTGCTGGCCAAGCGCGGGCCGGGCGAGGTCTTCGGCGAAATTGCCTTGCTATTCGATACACCGCGCACGGCCGCCGTGCGGGCGCGGACGGACACAGACCTGATCGGCATCGGCCGCGAAGACCTGCGCAACCTGTTGCAGATCAGCCCGTCGGCGGCGGCGTCGATGTTCGACATCGTTCTGTCGCGCTGGCAGAACACCCAGAACCTGCTGCGCCAGAGCGAGAAGATGGCCCAGTTGGGCACCTTCACGGCCGGCATCGCCCATGAATTGAATAACCCCGCCGCGGCCGTCCAGCGCAGCACAGCGCAATTGGAGACGGTGCTCTTCGACTCCGCCCATACCTTCATGCTCCTCGTGCGCCAGGGGCTATCCGGCGAACAGCAAGCCACGCTGGAGCAGTTCGTCCGCCGCGCCCAGGAGCAGGCCCGGTCGATGCCGCCGATGGACCCTCTGGCCCGCAGCGACCGCGAGGCCGAGTTGGAGGAATGGCTGGAAGACCGCGGTGTCCAGGACCCCTGGGATTGCGCGGCGACGTTGGTCAATCTGGAATTCACCGACGACGACCTGAAGCGCCTGGCGTCTGGCTATGGTCAGGCCCAGCTGCCGGTCATCATCAACTGGCTCAACAATAACTACACTATCTTCAATCTGCTGGCCGAGTTGCAACAGGGCGCGCAGCGCATCTCCGCCATCGTTAAGGCGCTGAAGTCCTACACTTATCTAGACCAGGCCGACATCGTGCGCTACAACGTGGCCGAAGGCCTGGAGAATACACTGCTGATCCTGCGTCACAAGCTGAAGGCGGGCATTAAGATCGTGCGCGAATATGACCCGGCTCTGCCGCAGATCGACGCCCACGGCGGCGAACTGAACCAGGTCTGGACGAACCTGATCGACAACGCCGTTGACGCACTGCGCAACGGCCCCGACAGCGCGCCGCAACCCAACGCCACCCTCACTCTGCGCACGCGGCAAGAGGGCAAATGGGTCATCGTCACCGTCGAGGACAACGGGCCGGGCATTCCACCCGACGTGCTGCCGCGCATCTTCGACGCTTTCTATACCACCAAGCCGGTTGGCCAGGGCACGGGGCTGGGGCTGGATATCAGCTACAACATCGTCGTCCGCAAGCACTTTGGCGACATCCGTGTGAAGTC
>DAOSMQ010000472.1:0-2561 GCA_035372725.1 Promineifilum sp. (SeqCode) | reverse complement strand
AAGATGACAATCTTCACAACTTCTCGTCGCGCGGCCCGCGCGAGGATGGCGGCTTCAAGCCCGAGGTCGTCGCTTCCGGCGCGGCCATCTCCAGCATCCCCATGTGGCAGGCGCAGGGCTGTCTGGCCCAGGTCTGCCCGGTCGGCTACGCGCTGTTCAACGGCACGTCGATGGCTGCTCCGCAGGCCACCGGTGGCGTTGCCCAGCTGATCAGCGCCGCCCAGCAGGCCAAGGTGCAGCACCTGCCGGAGCAGATCCGCCAGGCGGTGCGCTCCAGCGCGCGCTACCTGACCGGCCGCTACCAGGCCTATGAGCAGGGCAACGGCTTGATGAACGTTCCCGACGCGTGGGACGTTCTGAGCGCCAAGGTGACCACCGTCGACATCACCTCGTCGGTGCCCGTCCACACCGCGCTGAGCGCCTTCCTGGCTACGCCGGGCTACGGCGTGGGCATCAACGACCGCGAGGGCGTCATGGCTGGCGACAGCTATAGCCGCACCTACACCTTCCGCCGCACCAGTGGCGCGAACGGCAACAAGCTCTACAACGTGAATTGGGTCGATAACGACGGCACGTTCAGTTCGGCCGGCACGATCGTTCTGCCCAAGAACGCCAACGTCTCGTTCCCCGTCAACATCAACCCGACGACCAGCGGCGCCCACTCGGCTATCCTCAATCTGGACGATCCGGGTAACCCCGGCATCGAGTACCAGACGATGAATGTCGTCGTGGCTGCCGACCAGTTCAACGCCGGCAACAGCTACACGGTCACAAAGAGCGGTTCGCTTGGGCCGGGCCAGTTCGTGACCTACTTCTTCAACGTTCCGGCCGGCACGCCTGCCTTCAAGGTGGACATGACCGGCGGCGGCGCGACCGTGGGCGCAGGCGCGATCCGCTTCATGCGTTGGCACCCCTATGGCGTCGGCATCGACAACAACGGCGTCAGCAACTGCTACAACCCCAGCATTGGTGGTTGCACCACCGGTAGTGCCCTCAGCCGCACGACCACGAACCCGTTCCCGGGCGTGTGGGAAGTGACGGTTGACGCGCGGCGCAACTCCGACGCCGTCAGCGCGCCGTTCACGCTGACCGCGTCCATCCTGGGGGCGACGGTTGCGCCGAACCCGGATGTCATCGCCTCGGCGACGGTTGGCGTGCCGGTGGCCCGTAGCTACACCATCACCAACATCTATGGCGCGTTCACTGGCAAGGCTATCGGTACAGCGCTGGGTAGCGCCTACATCGACACGCCCACCATCGCCAACGGAGCCACGCAGTCCTTCAACGTGACCGTTCCCGCCGGCTCGACGGCGCTGCGGGCGACGATCGGCAGCACGTCCGATCCGGCCGCTGACCTGGACCTGTTCGTCTACAATTGCGTCAGTGGGCCTTGTGTGCTGGTCGGCTCCCAGGCCGACGGCGACTCCGAGGAATCGGTGACCGTCGCCAGCCCGGCCGCGGGCGCGTGGCGGGTTGATGTCCAGGCCTACAACGTTCCGAATGGAACGACCACGTACAAGTACATCGACGTGATCAGCAACCCGGCGTTCGGCGCGATCACCGTGACCGACGCCGACGCGCTGCGCGCAGCCGGTGCCTCGTGGATGGTGCCCGCGTCGGTGACGGCCAACGCCGTCCCGGCGACCGGGCGCGTTCTGTACGGCAACGTCCAGGTTCGCACCAACACCAACGTCCTGGTGGGCCAGGGCGACGTCATCGTCCAGAGCGTCACGCCGTAAGGGCGTTTAGGCCCTCTCGCGGCCGGCCGCTCCGCGGCCCGGCTGGCGGTAGGGCAGGCTTCTAATCACAAAGGCCCGCGGGACGAACAATCCCGCGGGCCTTTTGCTCTGATAGTACCGCTGAGGTGACGGCAGCTAGTCGCCCAGCGTGGCCAACAGCTCGGCCAACTGCCGGTAGCTCTTCGCCGCGCCGTCTTCCATGCCCGACTGCACCATGCCGTCTAGGTCTTCGAGGTTGCTGAACTGCTCGATGACGGTCAACAGCGTGCCGCCGGCCTGCTCGCTCAGCGTCATCGTCTCGACCAGGATGTGGCCGGCCCACGGCTCATACTCGAACGTCTGCACGATGCGTTGCGGTGGCGTGACCTCGCGGAACTCGCCGCGGAAAGCGTCTTCGCCATTCTCGCCGCGCTCCACAAAGCGCCACGCGCCGCCGGGGCGCAGGTCGAATTGGTCGACGTGGGTCGTCTGGCTGCCCGCGCCGCCGCCCCACCAGCGGGCGATCAGCGCCGGCTCTGTCAGCGCCCGCCAGACGCGCTCGCGCGGGGCGTCGAAGGCGCGGTTGACGGTGATGGTCAGGGCGTCGCGGTCGATGGTCATTTGCATCTGCTGGGTCGTGTCCATTTCTATTCTCCTTCGGTAGTCGTCGTGATCCATTGCCAGTAGGGCCGGCCTGGGCCGGCTATCGCGTCCCCGCCTAGCCGCGCAGGCTGGCGGCCAACTTATCGAACGACTGGTTCCAACCCAGTACAGCCATGTCACCCATCTCGCCGTCGGGCTTCTGGTCGGTGTAGACGCGCATCCGCGTCCGGCCGCCCAGGT
>DAOSMQ010000471.1:0-2578 GCA_035372725.1 Promineifilum sp. (SeqCode) | reverse complement strand
GTCCTCGACTTCACCGCGCTCCTGCCCGGCCCCTTTGCCACGATGGTGCTGGCCGACCTGGGCGCGGAGGTCGTGCGCGTTGAGTCGCCCACCCGGCCGGACATGGTGCGCTTCCTGCCGCCCTTCGATGGTGACATCTCCGCCTGGCATGGCGTCCTCAACCGCAACAAGCGCTCCGTGGCCCTCGACCTGAAGCGGCCGGAGGCCGACGCCGCCGTGCGCCGGCTGGTGGCCGACGGCGGCTACGATATCGTCATCGAGCAGTTCCGGCCGGGCGTCATGGACCGGCTGGGCATCGGCTACGAGGCGCTGCGGGCGGTCAACCCGGCCGTCATCTACTGCGCCCTGACCGGCTATGGCCAGACCGGCCCCCTGCGCGACCGCGCCGGCCACGACATCAACTACCTGGCCCTGTCGGGCGCGCTCAGCTACAGCGGCCGTGCCGGCGATGGCCCGCCGCCGCTGGGCTTCCAGGTGGCCGACATCGGCGGCGGGGCGATGGGGGCGCTGGTGGGGCTGCTGGCTGCCGTCGTCCACCGCGCCGCCACCGGCCGCGGCCAGTTCATCGATGTCAGCATGTTCGACCTGATGGTCGCCTGGCAGGCGCATCTGATCAGCCACAGCCTGGTGGCCGGCGAGACGCCCATGCCGGAAAGCATGGCCCTCAACGGCGGCCGGGCCTATGACCTCTACGCCACGCAAGACGGCCGCTGGCTGTCCGTCGGCAGCCTGGAGCCGAAGTTCTGGCAGGGCTTCTGCGCGGCCATCGGCCGGCCCGACCTGGTGGCCGCGGGGCTTAGCCTCGACCCGGCCGCCGTCGCCGCGGCCAAGACGGCCGTGCGCCACGTCATCGCCGCCCGTCCGCTGGCCGAGTGGGTCGCCGTCTTCGCCCCGCTGGATGTCTGCGTCGAGCCGGTGCTGACTGTGCCGGAGATGCTGGCCGGGCCGCAGGTGGCCGCGCGCGGCCTGGTGGTGGACGTGCCCCGGCCGGGCGGCGGCACGCAACGGCAGGTGGCCAACCCGTGGCGCTTCAGCGACGGCGCGGCGGAGTATCGCCACGCCGGCGCGCCGCTGGGAGCGGACACAAACGATGTATTGACCGCGGCCGGGTTTAGCGACGACGAGATCGCCCGGCTGCTCGCGGCGGCCTAGGTCACCGCACGTCTCGACGCGCCGCGCTCGTCCGCGGCGCTCCTTAACCCGACCCACAATCTTCTGAGGGAGCCTGGAACATGAATCGCCGCCTTCTCTTCTCGCTTGTCCTGTTCCTGCTGTTGGTTCTGTCTGTGTCGGGGGCGTCGGCGACGGACGAGCCGTTGCCGCGCGACCTCGACGCCCTGCGCGCGCGCTATGACCGTCCGGCTGCCACCGAGATGGCCGGCACGCCAGCCGCGCCCGAGCCGGCCGATGCGCCACCGGCAACAGACACCACCCCGCTGGCCGCGGACGTCGATCACCTGGTCAGTTGGAGCGAGCTGGCGTTCGAGTCCGCGCGCAGCGGCATGTGGGCCATCTATCGCATGAAGCCCAACTTCACCGAGATCGTGCCGGCGGCCGTCTCGTCGGACTTCCACAACAGCAGCCCGGCCCTGCGGCCGCGCGGCGCCGACCGCCTCCTCTACGTCTCGCTGCGCAACGACAACTACGACATCTACTCATCCCTGCCCAACGGCAGCGACGAAAAACGCCTGACCGATTACCGCTGGGATGACCTGATGCCCGCCTGGTCGCCCGACGGCACACAGATCGCCTTCCAGTCGGAGCGCACGGGCGGCACTGACATCTACGTCATGAACGCCGATGGCAGCGGCCTGCGGCGGCTGACCACGGCCGAGCAGTTCGACGGCCATCCCACCTGGTCGCCCGACGGCGCGCAGATCGCCTTCTCCTCGGCCCGCACGGGCCGCTACCAGATCTGGGTCATGAACGCCGACGGCGGCGGGCAACGGCAGCTGACAGACCAGTTTGCCGCGCTCTACCCCGCCTGGTCGCCCGACGGCGGCACCATCGCCTTCAGCGGCCTCTTTAGCTATCGACCCGAAGACCCTTTTCTCGACATCCTGCTCATGAACGGGGACGGCTCAGCCGTTCGCTACTTTGGCGGCGCGTTCAACAGGGACGCCCATTCCATCTCCTGGTCGCCCGACGGCACATACGCGGCCTACGTCCTGACCCACTGGGAAATCGACCATGACGCCTGGCAGGCTCAGGACAGCTATCTGCACCTGGGCAGCTACGACGGCGTGAGTGTGCACGACAAGAAGATCTACACGGACGACCCGTGGGTCCTGTCGGTCAGTTGGGCCTCGCGTGACAGCCAGCCCCCTGGGCCGTGCAGCGTCGATACGCCGGCCGTGCGCGCCTGGCGCAGCGCCTACGTCACCTGGAACGCCACCGACGACCTCTCCGGCGTCGCCCGCTATGACGTGGAGTGGCGTCGCGCCGGCGCGACCGAGTGGCGGGCGCTGGCGCTGTTCGCGCCGGCAGCCAACTTCACGCTGGACGAACGCGCCGCGGGGGAGATCATCGAGTGGCGCTGCCGGGCTACCGATGCCGGCTTCAACCGCGCCGATTGGGC
>DAOSMQ010000470.1:0-2583 GCA_035372725.1 Promineifilum sp. (SeqCode) | reverse complement strand
CCTGAGAATAGTTCATGGACTTCTTCTTGTTAAGCTCAAGGTAGCAACTTGAGTGATACTATGATTTAGAAACAGGTAAAGCACAGGGTGTTGTGGCCCGTTGCCTGACCCCTGCCTTTTTACCCGTCCGCGAGGAATGTTCTGATAGCCTGGAAGACATTCCCCCCTCGGCCGCCAAAATGCCCGGCGCTGACTTCAACCCCATTCAAAGGAGCAGGAAATGGACAAAAGAAAGCTCGGATTCCTCATCGTTCTCGTCGCTCTGTTGGCCGTGCTTCTGGCTTCCGCGCCCGGCCCTGTCGTTGCCGAAACGCCGGCCGGCCATCTCGACCCCGGCACGCAGTTCTTCGTCCCCAGGGCCAGCGCCCAGGCCAGAGCGCACATCAATTGGCTCTACAACAGTGGCCGCCGAGCCGACGCCAGGCTACTTCGCGTCATGACCAATACGCCCCAGGCGGTCTGGTTGACGGATCCTCGCCCGGCACGCGTGCAGGAGGAGGTCAGACGCACCGTCCGGCAGGCCAACGGCCAGGGCAAAGTCCCTGTCCTCGTGGCCTACAACATCCCCTTCCGCGACTGTGCCCAGTTCTCGGCCGGCGGCGCTACGACCGTTAGCCAGTATAAGACCTGGATCGACAACTTCGCCGCCGGCATCGGCAACCTGAAGGCGATCGTCATCCTGGAGCCGGATGGGCTGGGTATCATCCCCTGGTACAAGCAGTTCCGCGGCCTGCCCGGCGAGGCGGGCAGCTATGAATGGTGCCAACCGGCCGACGCCGACGAGGCCACCGCCGCCAACGACCGCTTCGCCATGCTCAACTACGCCGTCGATGCCCTGAAGGCGCGGCCAAATACCTCTGTCTACCTCGACGGCACCCACAGCGCCTGGCTGGGCGCGGGCGACACGGCCCATCGCCTGGTGCAGGCCG
The DNA here is from genome assembly GCA_035372725.1 of Promineifilum sp. (SeqCode). Taxonomy (GTDB): domain Bacteria; phylum Chloroflexota; class Anaerolineae; order Promineifilales; family Promineifilaceae; genus Promineifilum. Next base: position 1,654 of record DAOSMQ010000470.1, on the reverse strand, counting down.
GCGTCTTGCGCGCCGATGGCTTCTTCCTGAACGTCTCCAATTACGTCCAGACCGAACGCCTGCAGAAGTACGGCGCGTGGGTCAGCAAGTGCATCTGGTTCGCCACCGACCCGGCCTCCTGGGGCAACGGGCACTTCGACTGGTGCGCCAGCCAATACTACCCGGCCGACCCCAACGACTTTTCCACCTGGCATCTGACCGACCAGTGGTACATCGACAATGTGGAGAGCCAGACCTGGGCCTACCCCGGCGAGGAAGGGCTATCCGGTTTCGTCATCGACACGAGCCGCAACGGGCAAGGCCCGTGGACGCCGGCTGCGAGCTACCCTGACCCGCAAGTGTGGTGTAACCCGCCCGGGCGTGGCGTGGGGCTGCGCCCGACAGCCGACACCGGCAACCCCATGCTCGACGCCTATCTGTGGATCAAAATCCCCGGCGAGTCTGACGGCGAATGCACCCGCGGCCTCGGCCCGGCTGGCCAGACCGTCGATCCCGAATGGGGCGTCATCGACCCGGCCGCCGGCCACTGGTTCCGGCCGATGGCGCTGCAACTGGCGCGCAACGCCAACCCGCCGCTGCTGCCTTAGGCGTTGGCGGAGTAACTTTCATACCTGAGGGAGCAGGCGAAGCGGCCTGCTCCCTTTTTTGTCTGACCCTGGGCCTTAGCAGGCAACCCGTGCGCCTAAATCTCAAGGATCACCTTGCCGATATTCCGATCCGCCAGCACATAGTCATGCGCGGCCTGGGCCTGGTCAATGGGCCAGACGCGGTCGATGATCGGCCGCAGCCGCCCATCGGCCAGCTTCGGCCAGACCTCGGCCTCGAAGCGGCGGGTGATGGCGATCTTCTCGGCCACGGGCCGGCCGCGCAACGTCGAGCCGATGATGCGCAGCCGTTTGCCCAGCACCTGGCCGGTGTCCAGTTCGCCCCGCGTGCCGCCCAGGTTGGCGATGAGCACCAGCCGGCCGAAACGGCGCAGCGCGGCGATGTTGCGCGCCAGATAGCCGCCGCCAACGGGGTCGAGGATGACATCGACGCCCGCGCCACCGGTGGCCGCCAGCACCTCGGCCAGGAAGTCGGCCTGCTTATAGTTGATGGCCAGCTCCGCGCCCAGTTCGCGGCAGCGGGCCGTCTTCTCGTCGCTGCCGGCCGTGGCCAAGACACGCGCCCTGGCATCGGCCGCCAGCTGGATGGCCGCCGTGCCCACGCCACTGGCCCCGGCGTGGATGAGCGCCGTCTCGCCCGCCTTTAGCTGGCCCTCGTCAAAGAGGTTGATGAAGGCTGTATACCACACCTCCGGCAGGGCCGCGCCCTGGGCAAACGTCCAATCGTCGGGCAGCCGCAGCAGCATCCCCGCGGGCACGCTGGCCAGTTCGGCATAGCCGCCGCCGGGCAACAGGGCGCAGACGCGGTCGCCGGGGCGGAACGTCTGCACGGCCGGGCCGACCTCGCGGACGACGCCGGCCATCTCTAGCCCCAGAATATCGCTCGCGCCGGCGGGTGGCGGGTAGTGGCCGCGCGCCTGCCACAGGTCGGCCCGGTTGACGGCCGCCGCGCTCACGTCCACCAACACCTCGTCCGGCCCGCAGACCGGCCCGGCCGCCTCGCCCCAGACCAGCGTCCAGGCGGGCATCCCCCAGTTCCCGGCGGCCAG
>DAOSMQ010000469.1:0-2588 GCA_035372725.1 Promineifilum sp. (SeqCode) | reverse complement strand
CGCGGCCTGGCGCTGGAGAAGCACCGCGCCGCCACGCGCGGCCTCGACCGCTCGCTGAGCATCAGCGACGACCTGGCCCCCGTGTCGCCCGCGCTGGCCGAGGCGGTGCGCGCCTATGGCGAGTTAAACGCCCACCTGGCCTACCTGCGCGACCGCTACCCCAACGAGACCTACGGCCTGCACACTGCCCAACTGGGCACCGATCTGGCCGAGGCGTCGGCCGGCGACATGGTTGGCCGGCTGCGCGGCAAGCCGGCGCCGCCCCTGCGCATGCGCCGGCAGGAGAACCTGCTCGCGCCGTTGGAACTGATGGCCCGCTCGCTGCGCGAGGGCGGCATGGCCGACATCCGCCGCGCCGGACTCGACCGCACCCTGTCGCAGGCGCGCATCTTCGGCCTCCACGCCGCCCAACTCGACCTGCGCCAGTACAGCGAGTACAACACCAGCGTCCTCGACGAGCTGCTGGGACGCCTCGACTGGTGTGCCGGCTTCGGCGCGCTCGACGGCCCCGGCCGCGCCGCCGTGCTGACCGACGCCCTGACCCGGCCCGCGCCCGACCTGTCCAGCTTCGACCACCTCTCAGCCGAGGCGCGCGAGACACTGGACCTCTTCGCCGTCATCAAGCGGGCGGTTGACTATTACGGCCCGGAACTGCTCGGCCCCTACATCGTCAGCATGACCCACGGCCCGGAAGACATCCTCGCCCCGCTGCTGCTGGCCCGCTGGCATGGCCTGTCGCCGGGCGAGGACGGCGCGGAGGGGCTGACTTTCGCGCCGCTGTTCGAGACGCGCGACGACCTGCGCGCGGCCCCGGACATTATGGCCGCGCTGTTCGACCACCCCGGCTATGCCCCCCACCTGGAGCGTGTCGGCCGCCGCCAGACGATCATGATCGGCTACTCCGACAGCAACAAGGACGCCGGCTACCTGGCCGCCAACTGGGAGTTGTATCAGGCCCAGGAAGCGCTGGCCGCGGTCTGCCACGGGCACGATGTGGTCATGACCCTCTTCCACGGCCGCGGCGGCACCATCGCCCGCGGCGGCGGCCCGGCCAACCGCGCCATCCTGGCCCAGCCGCCCGGCTCCGTCGGCGGGCGCATCCGCATCACCGAGCAGGGCGAAGTCATTTCCGACCGCTATAGCCACCCGGCCATCGCCGAGCGCCATCTGGAACAGGTCGTCCATGCCGTCCTCATCGCCAGCGCGCCGGAGCACTACCGCCTGCAAGTGCGCCCGCAGCCGGAGTGGCGGGCGGCAATGGACGAGTTGGCGGCGCTGTCCTACCGCGCCTACCGGCAACTCATCTACGAGACGCCGGAACTGCTGGTCTACTGGGGTCACGCCACGCCGATGGACGAGATCAGCCAGATGCGCATCGGCTCGCGGCCGTCGCGCCGGACGGCCGCGGCGACCTTCACCAGCCTGCGGGCCATCCCCTGGGGCTTTAGCTGGATGCAGTGCCGCCACGTCCTGCCCGGCTGGTTTGGCGTTGGCGCGGCGCTGGACGGCTTCGGCCGCGACCCGGAGGCGACATCGCTGCTGCGGCAGATGTACCGCGACTGGCCCTTCTTCCGCAACCTGCTGGACAACTCCCAGGTCTCCATGGCTCAGGCCGACATGGGCATCGCCCGGCTCTACGCCGACCTGGTGCCCGACGGGCGCGTGCGCGAACTCATCTATGGCCAGGTGGCCACCGCCTTCGAGGCCACCCGTGTCGCCGTCCTCAACGTCACCGGCCAGCGCGAGCTACTCGACCACGACCCGGTCTTGCAGCGCGCCGTCCGCCGGCGCAACCCCTACATCGACCCGCTGAACTTCATCCAGGTCAGCCTCTTGCGTCGCCTGCGCGCCCTGCCCGACGCCGACAGCGCCGAGGCCGAGCACATCCGCAACACTATCTTCCTGACCATCAATGGCATCGCCTCCGGCCTCAAGAACACCGGCTAGCGGGCGAGATACAGAGCTTTTCCAAAGTCACCCCAGGCGCACCGACCTGACAGGTGGGCGCAGATGACTTTGGAACTGAGGCGAGATGGCCCACCAATCATAGATCACGCATAATAGGGGCATGGAGCCTGTGCGCCTCGATTTGCCCGCCGACCTGGGCATTGGCCAGGTCAACGCCTATCTATTCACCCAGCCGGAGGTCGTCCTCGTTGATGCCGGCATTAAGACCGACGCCTGTTGGGAGGCGCTGGTCGATGGCCTGGCTCTGCACGGCATTGCCCCGGCCGACATCGCCCGCGTCGTCATCACCCACACCCACGTCGATCACTATGGCCTGGCCGGGCGGCTGGTGGCCGAGAGCGACGCCACCGTGTGGGTGTCGGAGCTGGGCGCGCCGTGGCTGTCGGCCGCCGAAGCGCTGTGGCATGAGCGCCTGGTCTACTATCGCGACGACTTCCTGCGCCATCTGGGCTTGCCGGCCGACGTCGTCGCCGTGACGCTCCACGGCCTGGAGCTGCTGGCCACGCGCATCGACCCCGTACCCGCCGAGCGTATAGTGCCCTTTCACCTCGACGGCGTGCTGCAAATGGGCGGGCAGGCGTGGCAGGTCATCCACACGCCGGGCCACGCCAGCATGCAGA
>DAOSMQ010000468.1:0-2590 GCA_035372725.1 Promineifilum sp. (SeqCode) | reverse complement strand
CGACGCGGGGGCGCGCTTCATCGTCATCGGCGGCGGCTTCATCGGCTCAGAGGTGGCTGCCTCGCTGCGCAAGCGGGGCAACGACGTGACGCTGGTCTTTCCGGAGGCGGGCATCAGCGACCGCCTTTTCCCGGCCGAAATGGCCGCTTTCCTCAACGACTACTACCGTGAGCAGGGCGTCGAGGTGCTCTCCGGCGAGAGCGTGACCGACATGGCCGCGGACGCGGACGGGGCCACAGTGACACTGGGCAGCGGGCGGACGCTGGCGGCCGACCGGGTCGTGGCCGGCATCGGCATTGTGCCCGACGTGGCTCTGGCGCGGGCGGCTGGCCTGGCCAGCGACAATGGCATCCTCGTCGACGAGAACTTGCAGACGACACAGCCGGATATCTACGCCGCCGGCGACGTAGCCAACTACCCCGACCTCATTCTGGGCGGTCGCCGCCGTGTGGAACACGCCGACGCCGCGCGGGCGATGGGCCGGGCAGCGGGGCTGAATATGGCCGGCGCGGGCCAGCCCTACCGCTACCTGCCGCTGTTCTACTCTGACCTGTTCGCGCTGGGCTACGAGGCCGTCGGCCAATGCGACAGCCGTCTGGACATCGTCGCCGACTGGGGCGAGGCGTTCCGGCACGGCGTGCTCTACTACCTGCGCGACGGCCGCGTGCGCGGCGTGTTGCTCATGGACGTGTGGGACAAGGTCGATGAGGCGCGCGCGATCATCGAGGCAGGCGATGTGGTCGCCGCGGCCGATCTTCGCGGGCGCATCCGATAGGCCAACATCGGCGCGAGCCGGGCTGTTCAGGTCATCCCTTTAGAAGAGTAAGACCCAATGCTGAGATCAAAACGCGTGACTCTCCGCGCCATTGAGCGCGACGATACCCCGGCCATCTATGCGATCAACAACGATGTGGACGTGGAATTGGCCGGCGGCGGCGATCCACCGTGGCCACAATCGCTGGCCCGCGCTTATGCCGACTTCGACCGGCGCGCCGGCGAAGGTGGCCGCGAGGGCAATCCGTCCGGCGTCTCCTTTGCCATCGAGGCCGATGGCCACTTGATCGGCTTCTGTGGCCTGAACTACCGCGACCCTTTCGCGGCAACAGCGGAGCTGGGCATCACCATCGGCGATAAGGGCTATTGGGGCCAGCACTATGGCCGCGAGGCGATCGGGCTGCTGCTCGACTATGGCTTCCGGTTGCTCAACCTGCGGCGCATCTACCTGCGCGTCCACGCCCGCAACGAGCGGGGCGTGCGCGCCTATCGCGCCTGTGGTTTTGTGGAGGAGGGGCGGCTGCGACAGCACGTGTGGAGCAATGGCGCTTACGACGACCTGCTCTACATGGGCGTGCTGCGCGACGAATGGACGCCACCGGCCATCTAGACCCCGCTCTTCTGCAACCGCCGCAAATAGCGAAAGCTGAGCACAAGGCCGGGAACGAACGACAGGACGAACACCGCCAGCAGCAGCCAGGCATAGCGATCGACCGTCAGACCGGGCACGCGATAGAGGGCCAGCGCGGCTACGACGGTGACGACGCCGGCCAGAGCCATCCACCGCGCGGCGTAGCGGTTGACCTTATACCACAGCTGCTCGTTATAGAGCGTGCTGGGCACGCGGAAGCCATACCAGCCGTTGGGTGGAACCTTGCCCAGCCACAGCGGCACGGCCAGCCCGGCCAGCAACAGCCCGAAGGCCACGTACATCACCAGCATCGTCTTTATGGTCAGTCCTCCGGCGACGCGCCCAACGTCTCATTCAGGAAGCGGGCGATGGCGCTGTAGGCGACGCGCTTATTCTTCAGCAGCGTGATGCCATGCCCCTCGTCGTCGAAGACCAGCAACTCCGCGGCCCGGCCGAGCGCGGCCAGACGGGCGACGAGCTGCTGCGCCTCGCTGAGGGGCACGCGCGGATCGTTGGCCCCGTGGATAACCAGCAGCGGCGCGGTCATGCGCTCGACGGCGTTGATGGGCGAGACGCGCTCCAGTAGTTCCCGGTCAGTGTCGAGGCGGCCGTACTCCGACTCGCGGTGTTGGCGGCGGTAGCCGCTGGTGTTCTCCAGGTAGGTGACGAAGTTGGCAATGCCGACGATATCGACTCCGGCGGCCCACAGTTCGGGATGGAAGGCCAGCGCCGCCAGAACCATATAGCCGCCGTAGCTGCTGCCGAGCACGGCGACGCGCCGGCCGTCGAAGTCCGCCTGCGCCCGCAGCCAGTGGGCGGCGTGGGCCAGGTCGTTGACGCTGTCGAGGCGCTTGCCGATGTCGTCCAGGTGGCTATAGGCGTTGCCGTAGCCGGTCGAGCCGCGCACGTTGGGCACGAGGACGGCATAGCCGCAGGCGACCAGGTACTGGGTCAGAAAGTCAAACCACGGCCGCGCCTGCCACTCCGGCCCGCCGTGGACGTTGACAACCACCGGAACCGGCCCGGCGGCCGTGCGCGGCCGGTAGAGCCAGGCGGGGATGGCGCGGCCGTCGAACGTCGGATAGCGGATCAGTTCAGCATCGACGAACGTTTCCCGCGGAATGCCGCCGTGGGTCATGTTCGTCAGCGGGCGCACACTCTGGCCCATCGTCGCCCAATTCCACA
>DAOSMQ010000467.1:0-2591 GCA_035372725.1 Promineifilum sp. (SeqCode) | reverse complement strand
TGGCCGTCGGCCTGGCCTTCTATGCCCAGACCAACCCGGCGGCGCTCTACGTCATCACCGCCGCTCCCACCTCGCCGCAGGCCGAGCGCTCGCTCTACCTGCTGGCGCGCATTGTCCTGTTCCCCTTCCAGATCATCTTCGTCTTCATGACCTTCTCGGCCGCCCTGTGGATTTTTCGCCGGCGACAGCGCCTCGCCGCGTGGCTGCTGGGCGAGCCGCTGTCGGGGCGCTTCACCGTCGCGAACGACGCCGACCTGCCTTTCGTCCTGCGCCCGCAGCGCCGCCGCACGCGCACGCAGATCGTCTCCAGCATCATCGCCGTCGTGGCCATCCTCGTGGCCATCGTCCTGGCCCTGGGCCAGATCGTCCCCCGCGCTGAGTTGGCCGTGGTCATTGCCGCGCTGACCAGCGGCCTGACCTGGGGCGCGCGCCTGCCCGTGGGCGACGTACTCGGCGGCCTGACCAACATCGTCGAGACGACCGTCACCGTGGGCGAGCGCATCAGCTACCGCCAGCTCAGCGAGCGCGTCGAGGGCGTCGTCGAGGGCATGGATCTGCGCTTCATCAACGTCCGCGCCGACTCCGGCGAGCTGACGACCATCCCCCACGGCGAACTACGCATCTTCCGCAACTACAGCCGCGGCGCGCAGACCGGCGTCCACGCCACCTTCCCCATCGCCGCGCGCGACCTGGGCCGGGCGGTGGCGCTGCTGGGCGAGCTGGCCACCGCGGCGGCCGACCTCGTGCCGGAGCTGATCGGCCCGTGGCAGGTGATGTCGCTCGACGGCAAGCTCGGCCCCGTCATCGATCTGTCCGTCTATGGCCGCACGACGCCGGGCAACGAGACCGAGCTGCACCTGGCCATCCACGCCCTGGTGCTGGAGCGGCTGGCCGCGGCGGGCATTGCCGTCGGGGCCGGCGCGGATATGACCGGGGCGACGGAGGCGGCCGAATGAAGCGCCGTTTGCTGCTGACCGTTGGCCTGCCGCTGCTGGTCGTCGTCCTGCTGGCGGTGCTGGTCGTCGGGCTATTGCAGTCGGCCGAGGTGGACGCGCTGCAACTGGCCCAGTCGGTGCTGGGCGCGCGGGCCGTGCCGGCGTGGGTGGCCGAGTGGTACGGCTGGCTGCGGCTGCCGCTGCGCCTCCTCTTTGCCGTCGCCATCTTCCTGCCAGCCTGGCTGGTCACGAAGATCAGCGGCCGGCTGGCGGGCTGGCTGATGCGCGTCGCCCGCTATGATGGCGGCGACCGCGAGGCCGGCGACCAGGGCGTGGCCGGCGCGCCGCTCATGGCCCACGAGCGCCGCTACGAGACCATCCGCCTGCTGCTGGCCAGCCTGATCAACATCTCCGCCTTCGTCACCGCCTTCATTCTGGCCGCGGGGCAGTTCGTCAGCCTGGTCAACCTGGCCGTCATCTCCACCATCCTGGCCAACGCCTTCGGCTTCGCCGCCCGCGACTACATCGGCGACCTGCTCAACGGCGTCAGCAACATCTTCGAGGATCGCTTTGACGTGGGCGACAACGTGGCCGTGTTCCGCCCCGGCGATCCAGTCGAGGGCATTGTCGAACGGGTGACGGTGCGCACGCTCAGCATCCGCCCGCGCGCCGGCGAACTGATCATCGTGCCCCAGGGGGAGGTACGCATCCTGCGCAACTACAGCCGCGGCAGCTTCACCGGCACGGTCGTCACCGTGCGCGTGGCCGCGGCCGCCCTGCCCCGGGCGATGGCCGTGCTGACGCCGCTGACGGCCGAGGCCCCGGCGGTGCTGCCCGACCTGCTGGAGCCGTGGCGTATCGTCGCCCCGGACGGCCAGCTGGGCAGCACGGCCGAGCTACTCATCCACGCCCGCGCCCGCTACGGCCACGGCGTCGAGGCGCGGTTGCAGATCATGGCGTTGATTGAGGAACGGTTGGCGGCGGCGGGGGTGCAGCTAACCAGCTGAGGCCGCGGCCGCCGGCGTTGGCGCGGTGGGTTGGCCGGCTACTGCGGCTCGTCGGCCCGCGCCCGTTGCCACCAGGCCATGAGCGTGTTGGCCAGCTCGCCCGTGCCCCCCTCGAAGCCGCCCAGGCTCAGCCGGCGGCCGTCCACCAGATGCAGTTCAAGAGCCAGATTGGAGATTGCCACCGTCCCGGCCCGCTTCGTCCAGATGTGAGCGATTGCGGTCGCGGGGATGATTTCCTCCCGCCGCAGGTAGCGCACGCGCAGCGCATCTCCTTCGATCTGCAAGCGGTAGGGCCGCCGCAGCAGGATGGCGAGCGGCGCGAGCCCCAGCGCAGCCAGCAACAACCACTGCCACAACGCCCCACCCGGCCCGTAGATGGCGGCCACGATCAGAAAGGCCCACCAACCGGCCGAAAATGCCAGCGACAGGATGGCCCAGATAGGACGGAAGCGAAACACTCTCCTGTCTGATTTGCGCCATAGGTCGGGCCGCGCCAGGTGGACAGTGTCGAAGAGCCAGGCGATGCCGTTCATCGTCAGTGAGACGCGAATCTTGCTGTGGTCGCCGCGCAGAGTGAACGTCTGTTCGAGCATATCGCTGTCAATCGCGCGCAAGTCGGCCCAGGGCATGTGGCGCAGACGGCCATTCA
>DAOSMQ010000466.1:0-2591 GCA_035372725.1 Promineifilum sp. (SeqCode) | reverse complement strand
ACCGCCCTGAGCGCCGCCGATTGTTTTTCCGGAGCCAGCGAGGCCGAGCTGTCGGCCGAAGGCCGGCGGCAGGCCAACTGCCTGGCCCAACGACTGGCCGCGCTGCCCATCGTCGCCTTCTATTGCAGCCCCCTCGGCCGCGCCAGGGCGACAGCGACCATCGTCGCCGCGCCGCACGCGCTGACGCCGGTGGTCGTGCCCGACCTGCGTGAACTCGATTACGGCCAGTGGGAGACGCTGCCCCGCGAGGAGGTTACGGCGCGTTTCGCCGCCGACTACGCTGCCTGGGGCGTTGACCCGCTGGCCAGCGCGCCGCCGGGCGGCGAGACGGGTCTGGACGTGCTGGCGCGCGTGCTGCCGGCGCTGAGGGCCATTGTGCAGCGTCATACGGGGCAATCCGTGGCCGTTGTGGCCCACAAGGCAGCCAACCGGCTGGCGCTCTGTGGTCTGCTGGGCATCGACCCGCGCAGCTATCGCGACCGGCTCGACCAGTCGCCGGCCTGCCTCAACATCGTTGACTTCGACGCAGACGGCCAGGCGCGGCTGGCGCTGTTCAATGACGTGTCACATTACGCCCGCGGCGCGAATGAGTCTCGCGCGGTAGGAGAATAGGAGGGCATCCTTGCGCAAAGTATTATTCCTCTGCACCGGCAACTCTTGCCGCTCGCAGATGGCGGAGGCCATCGTCAACGCCCGCCTGGGCGACCGCTGGCAGGCCGTCAGCGCCGGCACGATTCCCAGCGGTTACGTCCACCCCAAGGCCATCGCCGCCCTGGCCGAGATCGGCATCGACCACGCCGGCCGGTCGAAGACGGCTGACGAGTTCCGCGATGTGGACTTCGATCTGGTGGTGACAGTGTGCGATTCGGCGGCCGAGGAGTGCCCCGTCTGGCTGGGGCGCGGCGTGCGCCGGCACCACAGCTTCCCCGACCCGGCCAAGACCGACGACATGGCCGACTTTCGCGCCGTGCGCGACGCCATCGACCGGGAGATCGTCGCCCTCTTGCAAGCGCACGACGCTGCCAGCTAACCGCTGCGGTGGGTGCGGCCGTCGGCCTTGAAGACGCGCATCCAGATGACGTCGCCCGGCCTCATGGCAGCCGACCGCACAGTTGCAACGCCTTCAGCGCTTCGATGGTGACGTGGACGCTGTTCTCAATGCCCTCATCGCTGGGCCAGTGCCCCTCCGGCAGGCGCAGCGCCAGCAGCCGGTCGAGCGCGCCGCTGATGGCCGCGTCGGCCGCCGCCACGCCGCCCTCGCGCAGGGCGATGATCATCCAGGCCAGGTTGCCGGCCGAGAGGTCGCCCACCCGCGCCGCCAGATAGCTGAGTGTCTTGTTGGCCTCATCCACCAGGCCGCGCTGCTGCCATAGAGCCGCCGACAGCCAGTGGGTTTGTAGGAACGACGGCAGCTCGCCATCCTCGTACAGGTGATAGCTCAGATAGGCGGCGGCGTCGCGGGCGGCCGTGGGCACCAGGCCCGTCACCGCCGCCCAGAAGCCACAGTTGGCCGTCACGTAGAGGCGCGCGGCGGTGTCGCCCGGCTGGGCCCAGGGCGGCGCGGCCGCGGCCATCTCCTCCTCCTCTTCCCAGTAGCCGTCGGCGCGCTGCCGCTCCGCCAGGAAGCGCAGGGCATCGATGAACAGCGGCGAACGGCGGTCGAGGCCCAACTGGTCGGCCAGGGCCAGTTGGAAGCAGGTGGCATCGACGGAGCTATAGTCGGGCGCCCAGGGCGGCGACCAGCCGCCGTCACTGCGTTGGGCGCGCTCGAAGCTCTCGCGCACGTCGGCCGGGGCGCTCTCGCCGCTCAGCAGGTAGCGCAAGCGCGCCAGTTCGGTGGCCGTGCCGCGCTCACGCACATAGGCCAGGACGTTTTCCAGGTCGGAAGGGGTCATAGGCTATAGGACGACGCCGCTGGGGTCGTTGCCGGCCTCGACAATGGCCCGGCGCACGTCCACACGGCTTAGCAAGATCAGACCGACAATGAAGAAGATGATCAGGGCGACGATGGCGATACGCTGCGACCCAGTCGCCTGTACTGCCAGAGCGAAAGCAAACGTGCCGATCCACGACGTGCCTCGCTCGCTGATCTCGTAAAAGCCGAAGTACTCGGCTTCGTGGTCGTCGGGGATCATCTGCGAAAACAGCGACCGGCTGAGCGCCTGCGACCCGCCCAGCACCAGCGCCAACGGCACGCCGAGGACGAAAAGCTGTGTGGTGTTGGCCAGGAAGGCGTAGGCATAGATGACGACGCCCGACCAGATGACCAGGCTGAGCATGATCGCCCGCTTCGCGCCCATGCGCTCGGCCAATCGGCCGAACAGCAGCGCCCCACCAAAGGCCACGAACTGGATCATCAACACCAGCAGGAGCACCGTCTGGGCGTCGACGCCCAGCTCGCTGGTGGCGAAGGCCGCGGCGACGACGATGACCGTCTGGATGCCGTCGTTGTAGATGAGGTAGGCAATCAGGTAGCGCAGGGTCATGGGATATTCGCGCCACAGGCTGCCCAGCGTCGTCACGACCTGTCGCACGCCGTGGCGGAATAGGTTCGTCTCCGGCCGTTGCCGGGCGGGGGCGCGCTGCACCAG
>DAOSMQ010000465.1:0-2602 GCA_035372725.1 Promineifilum sp. (SeqCode) | reverse complement strand
ACCCAGCCGCGCGCCCGCACGGCCTCAGCCACGCGGTTGACGGCCACTAGGTAGGCGGCCATGCGCGTCTCGATCTGGCGCTCCGTGGCCATCTCGTGGACGGCGTGGAAGGCGGTGGTCATCTTCTCGTCCAGCCGCTGCTGCACCAGGTCTTCGGTCCAGTAGAAGCCGTAGCTGTTCTGCACCATCTCGAAGTACGACACAGTGACGCCGCCGGCGTTGCACAGGAAGTCGGGGATGATGTAGATGCCCTTCTCGGTCAGCACCTGGTCGGCCTCCGGCGTCGTCGGGCCGTTGGCCAGCTCGGCGACGATGCGGGCGCGGATGCGGTCGGCGTTGGCGCTGGTCAGCTGGTTCTCGATGGCCGCCGGGATGAGGATATCGACGGGCATCTCCAACAGCTCGGCGTTGCTGATCGTCTCGCTGCCGGGGCAACCGCCGACCTTGCCATTGCGGCGCATGTGGGCCGAGACGACTTCCGGGTCCAGCCCGCCCTCGCAATAGATCGCCCCGAACTCGTCGCTGACGGCCGTCACCTTCAGCCCCAGCAGGTTGTGGGCCAGCTTGTGGGCAAAGCTGCCGACGTTGCCATAGCCCTGGATGGCGCAGGTGGCCCCCGCCAGAGGCATACCCAGCACCTTGGCCGCCTCGCGAATGGTGACCATGCCGCCCATTGCCGTGGCCGGGCTGCGTCCGGCCGAGCCGCCTAATGTCAGCGGCTTGCCGGTGATGACGCCCGGCTCGTGCGCGCCGTGGATGGTCTCGTACTCGTCCAGCATCCAGGCCATGATCTCCGGGTTGGTGTTGACATCGGGCGCGGGCACGTCCTGGCGCAGGCCGACGTAGCGGGCGACGACGCGCATGTAGCCGCGGCTGAGGCGCTCGCGCTCCCCGGCCGACATCCGGCGCGGCTCGCAGATGACGCCGCCCTTGCCGCCGCCCAGAGGCACGTCGGCCACGGCTGTCTTCCACGTCATCCACGCCGACAGGGCGCGCACCGTGTCGATGGTCTCGTCGGGGTGGAAGCGGATGCCGCCCTTGGCCGGGCCGCGGGCGTCGTTATACTGCACGCGGAAGGCCTTGAAGGTCTGGGTGTGGCCGTCGTCCATGCGCACGGGGATGGTGAAGTGGAACTCACGCATCGGCTCGCGCAGGAAAGCGTGCATGTCGGGGGCCAGTTGCAGGATTTCGGCGGCCTTGTCCAGCTGGGCCTGGGCGATGGCAAACGGGTTCAGGTTCTCGGTCATGTTGTCTGTGACTCCTGTGGGATTTGGGAACGTGTTGCCGGCGCGCGGGGCGGGCCGGCGGTCGCTTGCTTCAGAAATGGAAACGCCAGCGCGCCGTGGGCGACTGGCGAGGTGATTCTATTCGTAATGAGCGAGGCGCGGTGCGCGGCGGACGCGCACCGCGCCGCTGTCAGCGGAAAGCGAAGAAGTGCCGCCCCCAGGGGGCCAGCTCGACGAAGAGACCGATGTTGAGGATCTCATCGCCGCCGTGCTCGAAGATACGGTCTTCCATGATGTCGTGCAGCACCCAGTTCTGACCGGCCAGTTCCGGCCACGGCAACTGGATGCGTGCCTGGCAGGTATGGGGCGACAGGTTGACGACGATGACGCGCCGTTCGTCCCCCGCCTGCCAACACCAGGCGACCAGGTTGTTATAACTGTAATTATCCGGCCAACCATTTAGCGCGCAAAGTCGCCACTGGCCGTCGCGCAGCGGCGTCGTTTGCAGCGACAGGGCCAGGCGACGGTAGAACGCGCCCAGGGCCCGGTCGGCTGGCTCGTCGGGCCGGCGCGACAGCGCCGCGGGCACGCGCGTGGCGTAACCCTCGAACTGTCCCTGGTGGAACATCTTCGCCCCCGGCAGGGTGTAGGCGGCGATGGCCACAGCCAGGGCGCGGCTGGCCGGGAAGACGGCCGCGGCGCGCGGCTCGGCATGGTTTTCCAGGAAGCGCACCAGCCGGTCCTGATAGGCCGGGTCGGAAGTCAGATGGCCGCGCACCGTCTCGGCTGTCTCGTGCACCAGCCGGTCGTAGAGTTGCTTGTCATAACACAGGTCGAAGCCCTGTTGCAGCAACTCCCACTCCCGGCCCCAGTAGACCTCGGCGATGAAGCAGGCACCAGGGTGGGTGGCGCGGACAGCGGCCAGAACCGCACGCCAGTACTCCCCATCGGGCCACAGGTCGGCACGCTGACCCCAGTTGCCGGCGAAAACCTCGTTGATGACCAGCATGGCCGACGTGCAGCGGATGCCGTCGCATTGCCCGGCGATGTCGCGCAGCGTCTCGATGGCGGCGGCGCGCAGGTGGCTGTCGAAGACGTTCAACTGGGCGGTGTCGCGCCAGGGGAGGAAATTAGGGTCGCGGCCGTGGGCGATAATGGCGTTGCCCGCGGCAAAAAAGGCGTCGGGCGCGGTGGCCAGGTCGTCGGCCGTGCCCCGGATGAACAGCTCTGGCCGTCTGGTCGTCCAGTCGTGGTCGCGGGCGACGTGATTGGGCGTGAAGTCGAGGATGAGGCTCATGCCGCGCTGGGCCAACTCGGCCCGCGCTATCGCCAGGCCGTCGCGGCCGCCCAGGCCGGGGTCGGCGCTATAGCAGCGC